>JBDTTZ010000230.1:0-2599 GCA_040008015.1 Gemmatimonadota bacterium | reverse complement strand
ACGACCTGGAAGCCTCGATCCTCGCAATTCCCGGTGTGGTGGATACCGGGTTCTTTCGCGGGACCGCGGAGCGCGTCCTGGTTGGCTTTCCGGATGGCAGCGTCGAAACTCTGGTGCGGGGAAAGGCGTGAGCAGTTTGAATTATTCCATTCCCGTTCATGGCCCCTTCCGGCTCGATCTCACCGTCCGGGTCCTGCGGCGATTGTCGACCAATCTGGTGGATGTCCTCACTCCGGACGGGGAATACCTCCGCCTGCTGGGCGATGCGGTCGAACCGGTAGTCGTGCGCGCCAGCCAGCCAGGGGCCGGAACTCTGACCATCACGATTCAGGGTGACCGACACGCGCACCCGGTGCTGGTGGCCATGGTCAAGCGGATCCTCGGCGTCGACACCAATCTTGGTGGTTTCTATCGTGCGGCGTCCGGCATTACCTGGCTGGATCCGTTGGTACGGCGCATGCGCGGCGTGAAGCCGCCTCGCTATCCCAGCCTGTGGGAGGCGTGCGTCAATGCGGTGGTCTTTCAACAGATCAGCCTGGCTGCGGCAAGTGCGATCGTGAGCCGGTTCACGGTTGCGCTGGGTGAACCCCTCGAATGCGATGGTGTTCGCTTGTACCGCTTCCCAGGGCCCGCTCAGGTCCTGGGGTCGGACCGCACTGTCTTGCGCAGCGCTGGCCTTAGCGACACCAAACTCGCGACGCTGCGCCGGGTTGGTGATGCACTCGCGGATGGGAGTCTCAGCGAGGCTGAACTGGAGCAACTCCCCAGTCCTCAGGCTGCCGCTCTGCTTCGCAATATCAAGGGGATTGGCCCGTGGACGGCGGCGGTCATCCTGCTTCGGGGACTCGGACGGCTTGACGTGTTTCCGGCCAACGATAGCAGTGTGGTACGGAATCTCGCCCTGGTCGGCGGTTCGTCGCCGGGTGACCTCAAGGCCGGACTCGAAGCACTGGGTACTGAGCGCGGAATGTTGTATTACCATCTGCTCCTGGCGCGGTTGGAGGCGGGAATCGAAGGCATCCAGGCCTTAGCTCAGACCACGGGACGCGAGCGCAGCGAGGAGCCACTCACGGCAGATCCAAAATGAATGATGGGGAGAAGGCGTCAAAGCACGATCATCACCGACCCAAGGCCGCGGATGAGCCACTTGATCCCCGGGAACGGATCCGGAGTCAGTGGGGAAGCGTGGATTATCTAAGGCACAGCCTGGAAGACATGGATCGGAGTATTCGCCTTGCCCTGATTGTCTTTGGAGCCGTTAATGCAGGAGTAGCGATCTTGGCGTCACGGGCCCCCGGCCCGGCCGAGTGGTCACCATTGGGACGATTCGTGATGGTAGCCCTGGCGCTGGTCTACGCGGTGGTTCTGGTGGCCACACTGTCAGAATCACTCCGAGCCCTGCGGGCCCAATTCTCACTTCGAGATTCCAAGCATTTTCTGGAGCGTGCCAGGGACGTCGATCTGAGCGATTCCGACGTTACGCCGATTGGTTGAGCACCTCGCTCACCACCCGGCCGACCTCGCTGCCCTGGAATCCGCGGCGGGCCAAAAAGGCCAGTAGCCGCCGGCGTTTGGCGGGCCTCGGAATATCCCCAAGCTGCCGGGCCCGCTTGAGAGCCAGGGCACGCGTGGGATCGTCGCCGTCGGGGCGCTCCGCCCACGCCGATTCCACCGCGGACTCGGCCACATCCCGGGCTACTCCCATGGAGAACAGGTCCCGGAGCAGCCGGGCCGGACCCCGTCCGCGGCCTGCCTTGGCCGACGCGAACTCCCGGGCAAAGGCGAGGTCGTCGATCAATCCCGCCGCGACGGCCCGGTCCAGCGCTGCGGTGGTTGCCGCGGGCGCGTGGCCCTTGCGGACCATGCGCCGTTCCAGGTCCCGCCGGGCGAAGCTGCGGCGCCCGAGGGCGGCGACGATGTAGCGGAAAGCAGCCTGGGCATCGGCGGCACTGCCCAGTCCCTCCCGCAGATCCGGGGTGAGCTCCTGCCCGGGACGCAGGTTCAGCTCGCGGGCTGCCGCGGCCGGCACCGTGCAAAACCAGCGGCCGTTGACACTCACCCGCACCGCCCCGATGCCCCGGGAATCCGGCTCCACCGAGCTGACCTGCTCGATCATCAGGGCGACGGACACGGCGCTACTCCTCGCCTTCCTCGGCGACGGCCGTCGCCGAGGAAGTGTTCTTGACGCCGAGGTAATCCTTCACCTTCTGCTCGATCTCGGTCTGGAGGTTGCCATTGTCTTTGAGGAAGAGCTTGGCGTTCTCCCGGCCCTGGCCGATCCGCTGGTCGCCGTAGGAATACCAGGCACCCGACTTCTGGATGATGTTCGCTTCGGCCGCGATGTCCACCAGCAGCGAGGTATGGCTGATCCCCTCATCGAACATCACGTCGAACTCGGCCTGCTTGAACGGCGGGGCGCACTTGTTCTTCACGACCTTCACCCGCACGTGATTGCCGATGACGTTTTCCCGTTCCTTCACCGGCCCGATCCGCCGGATATCGAGGCGCAACGAGGCGTAGAACTTGAGCGCCTTGCCGCCGGTAGTGGTCTCCGGGTTGCCGAACATCACGCCGATCTTCTCCCGCAGCTGGTTGATGA
>JBDTTZ010000229.1:0-6537 GCA_040008015.1 Gemmatimonadota bacterium | reverse complement strand
GCAGCACCGCCATGAAGGCGGCAAAGTTCGCCTGGGCGCCGGCATGGGGCTGCACGTTGGCGTGAGCGGCACCAAACAGCTGCTTGGCCCGGTCAATCGCCAGCTGCTCGACCAGGTCCACGATCTCGCAGCCGCCATAGTAGCGGCGGCCGGGATATCCCTCGGCGTACTTGTTGGTGAGCGGAGTGCCCATCGCCTCGAGCACGGCGCGGCTGGCGAAGTTCTCGCTGGCGATCAGCTCCAGGCCTTCCTGCTGCCGCCGTACTTCGCGGTTTACCAGGTCGGCCACTTCGGGATCGGTGGCGCGCATCGAGGCGTCGTGATCGAATCTCATGAAGGAACCGGTTCCTCGATTTTGGAGACTCGCCGTTCGTGGCGCCCCCCCTCGAACGGGGTATCCAGGAAACGGCGCAGGATCTCCAGGCTCTCGTCGTTGCTGATGAAACGGGATGGCAGCACGAGGATGTTGGCGTCGTTATGGGTCCGGGAGAGCGTCGCGATCTCCGGCGACCAGGCCAGCGCCGCGCGGACGCCCCGATGCCGGTTCGCCGCGTAGGCCATGCCCTGGCCGCTGCCGCACAGCAGGATGCCGCGCTTCGCCTTGCCCTGCTCCACCATGAAGGCCACCGGATGGGCGAAATCGGGATAATCAACCGGCTCCGCCGACATGGTGCCCACATCGAGCGGCTCGTATCCCAGGCGAGCCAGCTCCTGCTTGAGCCGCTCTTTCATGTGGAACCCGGCGTGATCGGTAGCGATGGGAATCGTCTCAGCCATAGTTCCAATCTAAGGTGGTAAGGGGTAAGCGGTAAGAAGTAAGCGGGACAGCGAGGCAAGATCTCGAATCCAGTCCCGCTCACCGCTTACTTCTTACTGCTCACGTTTGTTGACGTAAATCTGATTGAGCCGGGCTACCGCCGCGATCCGTTCTTCCGCCAGGCGGTCGGCCGCCATGTACGTGGGAATCCCGTCCCGCTTCGCGATGCCGAAGACCGACAGGATCGCCTGGTAGATCTCCCCGGCCTTCCGCTTGGCGCGCTCGATCTCCCAACCCTGGAGCTCGCCGTACACGTTGATGAGGCCACCACCGTTGATCACGTAGTCCGGGGCGTAGCTCATCCCCTTTTCCTCCAGCTCCACGCCGTGGCGCTCTTCAGCGAGCTGGTTGTTGGCACCTCCGGCAATGATCTCGACCTTGAGCCGGTTCAGGGTCTGGTCGTTGATCACGGCTCCCAGCGCGTTGGGCGAGAAGATGTCCGCTTTCTGATCGTAGATCTCTTCGGCTTTCACCGCGGTGGCACCGGCCTCGGTGACGACTTGCTTCACCCGCTCCGGGTCGATGTCGGTGACGATGAGCTTGGCGCCTTCCTGCTTCAAGTGGAGACAGAGGTAGTATCCGACCTTGCCGCAGCCCTGCACCGCGACGGTCTTGCCCGCCAGGCTGTCGCTCCCCCAGCGCGCCTTGGCGCTGGCTTTCATTCCCATGTACACGCCGTAGCCGGTCACCGGTGACGGATCGCCCGACATGCCGAGCAGCCCGGCCACGTGCCGGGTCTCCATGTGGACAAACTCCATGTCATTGGGACTGGTGCCGACGTCTTCCGCCGTGATATAACGTCCCCCCAGCGATTCCACGAAGCGGCCGTGCGCCCGAAAGAGCGCCTCCCGGTCCTTCCGCTTGTTGTCGCCCACGATGACCGACTTGCCGCCACCCAGGTTCAAGCCCGCGACCGCAGCCTTGTACGTCATCCCGCGCGCCAGCCGCAACGCGTCGGTAATGGCCTCGTCGGTGGAGGCGTATTGCCAGAAGCGGGTGCCGCCGAGCGAGGGCCCCAGCGTGGTGTCGTGGATCGCGATGATGCCGAAGTAGCCGCAGGACGGCTCGTGGCACAGCACGAGCTGTTCATGGCCGAACTGCTTCATTGCCGCAAAAGCATCCATTGTCAATCCCGATTGAAGATTGAGGATTGAGGATTGAGGATCTGCAATCCTCAATCTTCAATAGCTATAGAAACCTCTCCCAGTCTTTCTCCCCAATTGTCCGGCTGCCACCATTCTTCTCAATAGTGGACACGGCCGGTACTTGTCGTCACCCAGTCCCCGGTGCAGGACTTCGAGAATCGCGAGGCAGGTGTCCAGTCCGATCAGATCGGCCAGGGCCAGCGGACCCATCGGGTGCGCCATGCCGAGTTTCATCACCGTATCGACCGCCTCCGGCGTCGCCACGCCTTCCATGACACAGAAGATCGCCTCGTTGATCATCGGCATCAGGACCCGGTTGGCGACGAAGCCAGGGTAGTCGTTCACCTCGACCGGCGTCTTGCCCAGCGCCGTTGCCGTTTCCATGACGCTCGCGGTGGTGGCGGGACTGGTGGCCTGGCCCCTGATCACCTCGACCAGCTGCATCACCGGCACCGGGTTCATGAAGTGCATGCCGATGACCTGTGCCGGCCGCCTGGTCCGGGCCGCGATCTCGGTGATCGAGATCGAGCTGGTATTGGTCGCCAGGATCGCCTCCGGATCGCTCACCCGGTCCAACGCTTCGAAAAGCGAGAACTTGAGGTTGGCGTTTTCGCTCGCGGCCTCGATCACCAGGGAAGCGCCGCGCGCGGCGACGACGTCGGTTCCCGTCGTGATCCTGCCCGGCACGGCGCCGGCGGCTTCAGCGGTCAGCGTCCCCTTCTTTACCATCCGCGCCAGGTTCGAGCGGATCGTCGTCAGCGCCTTGTCCAGGGCGGCCGGTGCCACGTCCACCAGCACGACGTCCCATTCATGTTGCGCGAAAACCTGGGCGATGCCGTTGCCCATGGTGCCGCTGCCGATAACTGCCACCTTCTTCATGGATCTCCGTTCAGAATTGAGGATGTAGGATTGAAGATTGAGGATTGAACAGCCAGGGTCTGAACCCAGGGTTGTTCAATCCTCACTCCTCAATCTTCCATCTTCAATTTCTGTTGGTTCAGGACCAACCGACTCGCCAGAACGGTCGCCATGGCCAGCACCAGCGTCGCCAGCACCCCGCCTTCGGGACCGAACTTTCCCCCGGTCAGCCAGGCCGGGCCACCCGGATCGTAATTGATGAATGGAATTCGGAGATCGATCCCGCTGAGCGGGGCATCCAGCGACGCGATCGCCCAGTTCCATCCCAGGTGAAAGCCGATGGCGGACCACAGTCCCCCCGGAGCGTAAAACGCGATCCCCAGCAGCACGCCCGCGACACAGATGTTGCCGATACTGAGCGTAGTAATCTCGGGATTCTGCGAATGGGCCAGCGCGAAGAGCAACGCCGTGATACCAATGGCCGCCCCGCGCCCCGCCGCGCGATCGAGCAGCACCAGCGGAACTCCCCGGAACACCAGCTCTTCGGCGAGCGCGGAAGGCGCCAGGATGAGCAGCACCAGTCCAATTCGCTCGGCGTAAAGCATGGCGGTGCCATTGTCGGGCGACCACCGGGCCCCGCCGAAGGCGGCGCTCAGCACCAGGATCAATCCGGACAGGGCGATGCCGATCAGAAAGGCGAACGTGATTCCCCGCCCCGCCCCGCCCGCGTTGCGCCAGCGCAGTTCGGCGGGCTTGAGCCGGAAGGCGAGCATGCCCACCACCAGCGTGGATCCCAGGAATCCCAGCGCGGTGACGACGCCGCCGAGGAAAATCTGCCCGGTGTTCGGGTCCTTGACCCAGGCCGCGACACCGCCGCCGATCGCCTGGGCCCCGCCGTAGGCGAGGAGAGCAAGAATCTGGGTGAACGAGAATCCCAGGAGACCGAAGGCGACGATACCCACCACCGCCCGCAACACCAGTGCCCCGCGGGATGGCGTCGCCGGATCGTTCAACTGGCGAACGACGGATGGCTGCGCAGGTGAGTAATCACGATGGCGGCCAGGACCACCTTGACCAGGTCAACCAGCGCCAGCGGCACCGTCGCCTTGATCGGCAGCGTGAGCCCACCCGACATGATGCTCAACATGGCGATGCCGCCCAGGTGGATGATCACCATGCCCAGCAGGCATGCCGCGAAGCAGCGCAGGTACGAGTGGCGGCGGGCGAGCGCGCCGGTAACCATCGCTGCCACCGGAAAAGCCAGCAGGTAGCCGGAGGTCGGGCCCAGAAGGCGTGAGATGCCGGGCAAACCCATCGGCGCGAAGACTGGTAACCCCGCGGCTCCCGCCGCGAGATAGATCAACAGCGCCATCAGCCCGCCAACCGGCCCCAGCACGCCGCCCACCAGCAGCACCGCCAGGCCCTGGAGGGTCGCAGGAACGATGCTGCCGGGGATCGGCACCATGATCTGGGCGGCGACGGACACCGCGACCACTCCCAGCAGCACGCCGATGACACCGGGCCGGGGCTTGGCGATGGCCTGGGTGAATTCAACGGCAACGGTCGGAACTTCGGAGATTTCCATCAGGGTCGCTCCACGCTCAGGGCCACGGCATTGCCTCCTCCCAGGCACAATGTCGCGAGCCCGGTGGCGGCGTTTCGGTCCTGCATTTCGTACAATAGCGTCGTCAGCACCCGGGCGCCGCTGGCGCCGATCGGATGACCCAGCGCAACCGCGCCTCCGTTCACATTCACCCGGTCCCAGTCCCAGTTGAGTCCGCGGCCATCCGCCAACGCCTGGACGGCGAAGGCCTCGTTGGCCTCGATGAGCGCGTAGTCGTTGATGGTGCTGCCGCCCTTGCACATCAGGTTCTGCACCGCGACGATCGGGGCGAAGAACAGGTCCTTCGGTTCCCCCCCGCCGGTCGCGTACTGGGTAATGCGGGCCATCACGGTGAGACCGTGACTTTCCGCAAACGCCTGGGAAGTCACCACGAGGGCGCTCGCGCCATCATTCAGGCCGGGCGCATTGCCGGCGGTGACCGTCCCCTGAGTGCGGAAGACCGGCTTCAGCTTGGCGAGAGTATCCGGGGTGGTATCCTTGCGGGGCGATTCGTCCACCGCAACGACGGTCGAACCACCCTTGCCCTTGATCTCCACCGGGAGAATCTCCGCCGCGAATTTCTTCTGTTCCGTGGCGCGGACCGCCTTCTGGTGACTCTGGTGGGCAAACTGGTCCTGTTCCGCGCGAGTGATCCCGGCTTTTTCCGCGGTGTATTCCGCGTACTCCCCCATGTGATTGTTGCCGAAGGAATCCCACAACCCATCGTGGATCATCCCATCCACCATGGTCTGGTTGCCGGCCTTGATCCCGGTCCTCATGCCGTACACGTAGTGCGGCGCGCTGGACATCGACTCCTGCCCGCCCGCGACAATGCAGTGCGCATCGCCCGCCTTGATGGCCTGGGCGGCCAGCATCACCGCCTTCAACCCGGACCCGCAAACCATGTTGATCGTGAGCGCCGGAATGGTTCCGGGGAGCCCGGCGTGGATCATGGCCTGGCGGGCCGGAGCCTGACCCGAGCCGCCTTGGACCACCTGCCCCATGATCACCTCTTCAACGGCCTGGGCGTCGATTCCAGCCCGTTTGATCGCATCCCGGATGACCATGGCGCCGAGCTGGGGCGCGGTAAACGAGCTCAGGCCGCCGAGGTAACGCCCAATCGGCGTGCGAACGGCGGAAACGATGACCGGGGTAGTAGCAGGATTCACAATGGACCCTTCTGTGATGTCGCGGGGAAAATAACCGCGGACCCAGATTGGCGGCAGATGCCGAAGATGGCTGATAGCTGCTATCTGCTGAAGTACACCAGGGCCGCCACCCCAAGGGCCCCCACCACGAGGGCCAGGAAACGGTTCCGGGTAAAGTCGATCAGCCAGAACGCCGCACCACCGATTACGAAGACAAGAATTCCCTGGAGCAGCACCGGGACGGTCATGCCGTGGACCAGCAACCCCACGCCGATGACGACACCCGCCAGCAGGAAGGCAGCCCAAAGCGCGTGACGCGTCCGGACGACGAGAACCACGAGCAGCGCGCCGGCAACGCCCAGGATCCAGCGGGGATCGATCGGCAGCTTCACGCCTTGATCGCCTCCACGGACTCCGCCTCCCAGACGCACACCGCCTGGGTCATTTCCTTGTTGGGCAGGATCTGGAGCGCCCTGATGCCACGGGGCAACCCCGGGAGTACCTGCTGCGCGTTCCCCCAGAAGACCCGGGGGTCGGAGAGCTGGTGTTGAATGACGACGATCATGTGCGCCTCTTCTTGTTGTATCCTGGTGCGACTCTCAGGCGGTGCGCTGGAGCTCGTGCCCGGCAACATATCCACGACATCCGCGAAAACCACGAAGAACAGCCGCAGTCTTGTATTCAAGGATCGGCACAGCTATGTGAAGACAAAACTGCACACCGCCGAGCCGCAGAATTCGCTGAGTTTTCGCAGAGAACACCAACCAACGGCCCAACGCAAAGGCGCCAAGCCGCGACGAAGAGCAACCCCCCGGAGAACTCACGATCCGATCGAACGCTTGCGCACCTCGTCGGTCGCGCGGGCGATGAAATCGTCCACCTTGACCACCTCCTGCTTTTTCCCGATACCGCGCACCCGGAGCGCCAGGCTGTCCGAGTCCGCCTCGCGCTGCCCGATCACGGCCA
>JBDTTZ010000228.1:0-1516 GCA_040008015.1 Gemmatimonadota bacterium | reverse complement strand
GGGCGAGGAACTGGTCCAGGTTCTGACGGAGATCCTTGATGCCGGGGCTGGGCCAATCGGTGCCCCAGAGGGTCTTGCCGGCGATTTCTTCGAGACGGGGAAAGTACTCCAGCAGTTTCGATGGCGGAATGCCGGACACTTCGAGCGCCACGTTCTTGTGGCGCCGAAGAATGAAGAATGCCTCTTCCATCCAGAAGGGGCGGCCGCCGTGCGCCATGATGATCTGGAGGTCGGGGAAGTCGATCGCGACGTCGTCCACCTCGAGCGGGTTGCCCCACTTGGAGCGGGCGCCGGGAAAGATGCTGGTGCCGGTATGGATCAGGACCGGGATGCCCCTCTCCTCCAGGCGGCGATAGATCCGGGCCAGGGCGTCGAGCCCCTCGGTGTACGCATTGGCGGGATAGAGCTGGTGGGGCGGGTGAATCTTGAAGCAGCGGATGCCGAGCCCGATCAACCGGTCAACATCGGCTTCGGGGTTCTTGGTGAAGCGGGGGTGCACGCCGCCGAAGGGCAGGAGTCGTTCCGGGGAAGCCTGGGCATACTCGGCCGCGAAGTCATTGGTGGAATCGTCGAAGCCCATCAGGTCGGGGCTCGGGTAGTTGATGAGCCCGACCCGCCAGATCCCGGCCTGGTCCATCACGTCGAGGAGCAGCTTCGGGTCTTCCATCAACTCGATCAGGCGTTGCCAGTGGGCTTCCTTGCCCTTCTTCATGACCTCCAGCACCGCCGGCTTCATCTGGCGCCAGGGCTGGATGTGGACGTGGAGGTCGGTGACGGGGTAGGGGAATGTCGACATGGGCTCGGAAGGTTAACCGGTCCCCCAGGCGGAGCAAGCCGAGGCACCTGGCGACTGAGTGCCCGGAATTTGCTTACCGGAGTATCTTTCTCGACCGGATGACCAGCCCCACCGCCGTCTGCCCCCGCTGTTCCCGCCCAGTCACGCCGGGCCTTCGCGAATGTCCCGGCTGCGGGTTCGACCTGGTCTACGACCAGGGCATGGTCACGACCGCCGCGGTGGAATCCGGCGCGTTCATGACGACCGCCCGGCTGCCCCAGATCCTCCGCCCGGTGGACCTGCTGGCCCACGCAACCACCGGTGAGTACGAGATCCTGAACGAGCTGGGACGGGGTGGGATGGCGGCGGTCTATCTCGCGCGCGAAGTGGCGTTGGACCGCAAGGTGGCAATCAAGCTGATCCTCCCCAGCATCGTGGATGGACCCGAAGCAGTGGAGCGGTTCAAGCGGGAGGCAAAGACCGCCGCTTCGTTGAGCCATCCCGGCGTGATTCCCATCTTTGCGGTCCGGGAATCGGAGCACGCGCTTTACTTCGTGATGAAGTACGTGCAGGGCCGCACCCTGTCGTCGATTCTCCGCAGTGCCGGGGCGCTTCCGGTGAGCCTGGTGCGCAATATCGTCACTTCGGTCGCGCTGGCCCTCGACTATGCCCACCGCAACGGAGTGATCCACCGCGACATCAAGCCCGGCAACATCATGGTGGACATCGAAGGCCACGTTA
>JBDTTZ010000227.1:0-7064 GCA_040008015.1 Gemmatimonadota bacterium | reverse complement strand
CCCAGGTGCCAGCCCCGAGAGACTCCGCCCAGGACTCAGCCTTTGCTCTGCCGCCAGTGACGGTCACCGTTACCCGTGGCAGCGCCTCGCTCGACCTGGTGCCGATGGCGGTGAGCGTCGTGGACCGGCGGGACCGGGGCCGAGCCCGCGCCGATCTCACCATGGAAGACGCCCTGTCGGGCATCCCCGGCGTGTTCGTCGCCAACCGCTACAATTTCTCCCTCGACCAGCGACTCTCCATCCGCGGATTCGGCAGCCGATCCAATTTCGGGCTCCGCGGAGTGAAAGTGGTGGTGGACGGAGTGCCGCAGACCCTGCCCGATGGCCAGGGCCAGTTGAGCAACGTCGAGTTCGGAGCCGTGGATCGCATCGAGGTGTTGCGAGGGTCGGCCTCGTCGCTCTACGGCAACGCGTCAGGCGGGGTGATTGCGTTCGAGACCGAGCGGCCCTCACTTCAGCCATTCGCCCAGGCGTTTCGCATCGAGAGCGGCGCCTTCGGCCTGGTCAGGTTGTTGAGCCACACCTCGGCGCGCCGCGGGAGCATGGCGGGTACGCTGACGGCTTCATGGTTCTCCCTGGACGGGTTCCGGGAACACAGCGCGGCCCGGGCGTTCCAGGTCCAGGGGACCGGAGAGATGCTGCTCTCTCCAGCCAATCTTCTCCAGGTTCGCCTGGCGCATACCTCCGCACCGGAAGCCGACAACCCCGGGGCGCTTACCGAGGCGGAGCTCGCGATGGACCCGTCCCAGGCCGCGCCCAACAATCTCCTGAGGCACGCGGGCAAGGATGTGGACCAGCAGCAGGCGTCGGTCACCTGGCGCCACTTCGGCAACGGGGTAAGCGGGTTCTCGCTCACCGCCTTCGGCGTCGCCCGCCGGCTGGACAATCCTCTCGCCACCAATGTGTTCGTCACCCTCGACCGACGGGCGGGCGGCGCGCGTCTCGAAGCCACCAGCGGAATCGGGACCAGGGCCACGCTCACCTGGGGAACCGACATCCAGCGGATGCGGGATGACCGGACCAACGCGGTCGCCAACGCAGGTCACCCGACCGACACGCTGACTCTCGATCAGCGCGAAACAGTGACCGAGCTGGGACCCTTCGCCCACCTGGCCTGGCGGGTGGCGCCGGCGGTGGCCATCTCCCTGGGAGCCCGGTACGATCGCGTCAGCTTCGACGTCGCCGATCACTTCCTGGCCGACAGCGTGGACAACAGTGGCGGCCGCACCATGGCGGCGTGGAGCGGCCATGCCGGGGTGAGCCTGGTCCGGTCAACCGCGTTTATCCCCTACCTGAATGTCTCAACCTCGTTTGAGACGCCGACCACGACCGAGCTGGCGAACCGGCCCAATGGCGCGGGCGGATTCAACGATCAGCTCGACCCGCAGCGCGCGGTGACCCTCGAGCTGGGATTCCGCGGCCGGCTTCCCGGAGTGGAGTTCTCCGGAGCCGGCTTCCTCGGCCGCATCAGCGACGCGTTGATCCAGTTCCAGGAGGTGGGAGGACGCGCCTTCTTCGCCAACGCTGGCAAACTGCACAACGACGGCGTCGAGCTGGGGCTGGCGCTTCGCCCCCTCAGGACCGTTGAGCTGGGCGCGGCCTACACCTGGGCGCACTACCGGTTCGCGGAGTATCGCATCGTCGCCGGCACGACGGTGGACACCCTGGATGGCAACACCCTGGCCGGCGTTCCGGAGCATTTCCTGCGGCTGCGCCTCCGGCTGACTCCGCTCCCGTCGCTGCGGATCGACCTGGAACAGCAGTTCTCGTCCAGCGTCTTCGCCGACGATGCCAACAGCATCACGGCGCCGGGCTGGGGCGATGGAGGAGTGACAACCATTCGGGCGTCGGGATCGGTCGTGATTGGCGTGCTGGCGCTGGAGCCGTTCGGCGGGATCAACAATCTCTTCGACAAGGCCTACGTTTCCTCCGTCACCCCCAACGGCTTTGGGGGCCGGGTCTTCGAGCCGGCCCCCAGGCGCAACGGGTACTTTGGACTTGAGATACGGTACCGGTAGGAGTCTCTCGCGGTCTTGTGATGCCGGGACCTTGAGCTTCCTCATCAAGCCACCCTTTTCAACACGTAGCCACGCGGGGCACATAGGTCACCTAGAAAAACAATGACATGTTCATGAGGTTCATTGTGGCTGTTCTACGTGTTCCTACGTGTCCTATGTGACTATGTGTTGGAAACGGTAACACTCGAAGGTGCCGCAACTACCCCAGCGCATCCAGAAATTCAATTCATGAACAGTGCCGCCAGCCGCGGAACCGCACTAAGAAACGTGTAGTCGCTGTTCACCAGCAGGGCGATGACCAGCTTTTCCTTCGGAAAGATCTGCAATGACGCGGTGCCGCCCATGGCGCCGCCGGTGTGGCCGATCCGCCGGCGGCCGGTGGAATCCGTTGACGTCCCCCATCCAATCCCGTAGCCGGTGTCCCTGCCATTGCTGGTCTTCTGCGAGGTCCACCACAGGTTCCTGGTCTCGGGCTTCAGGAGCCTGCCCTCCAGCAGCAACTCACCGAAATGGGCCAGGTCATCGGTGGTCGAAAGAAAGCCGCCGCCCGCCCACTTGTAGCTGTTGTCCACGTACTGGGCGTTGATCACCGGGCTGACACTGTCGGTCCTGGTGTAGAACCGGGCCCGAAATGGAATGATGCTGTCGGTGTACTCGGGCCCGGTGTGGGTCAGCCCCGCCGCGGCGAACACCCGCGTCTTCATGAAGGTCAGGAATGGTTGCCCCGACGCTCCCTCGATCACCGCGCTCAGCAGGTTCCATCCGTATGAGGAATACGAGTACCGGGTGCCGGGTTCGAACAGCAAGGAATCATTCTTGAAGATCGACAGGCCCGAGTCCACGGTCGGGTAATACCGCATGTTATCGAACTCACCGTCGTTGTAGTGCCGGATGCCGGCCAGGTGCCCCGCCACCTGGCGCACCGTGATCGGCCACCGCTTCGCCGGAAAACCGGGCACGTAGCGCTGCACCGGGGCGTCCAAGTCGATCTTCCCTTCCTCGTACAGGAGGCCGAGTGCGATCGACGTCAGCGGCTTGGAGACGCTGCCGACCCGGAAACGGGTCTGCGGTGTGACTCTCACCTGGTTCTCGACATCGGCGTAGCCGAATCCTTCGCTCCAGATCACCCGGCCATTTCGGATGACCGTGATCGAGGCGCCGGGTGCGCCCAGGACCTTCATGGTGTCCCGGATAAACCGGCGGGCTTCGGTGATCGCGTCACTGAGGGCACGAGGCCGCTCAGGTGCTGCTGTCTGGGAGTGAAGCTGGAAGAAAGGAATTAGCGGAATGCATACGAGCGGCAGGCGGGACAGTCTCATTTGATAATCCGGGTTGAATGCGTGCTGGGGCATCGTATCGCGATTTCCGGCCTTCGAACGTCAGACCATGGAAACGCGCGCACTGCTTTCTTGCAGACGCACGCACTGCTCTCTCGCCTACTTCTTCCCCAGGAACACCTGGTCCGCCCGCTCCACCACCTGCCCCACCAATCCATACTTGATCGCCGCCTGGGCGTCGAGCCAGAAGTTCCGGTGGGTGTCCTCTTCGATCCGCTCCAGCGGCTGGCCGGTCTCCCGGGAAAATATCCGGTTCAACCGGTCTCGCATCCGGAGGATCTCCTTGGCCTCGATCTCGATGTCGCTGGCCGAGCCGCCGCTGCCGCCGGCCGGCTGGTGCAGCAGGAACCGGGTGTTGGGAAGGCAGAACCGGTGCTCCTTGGGCACCGCGACGAAAATGAGAGCGCCGGCGCTGGCAACCCAGCCAGTGCCCACCATGATGATCCGCGGTTTGACGAAGCGGAGCAGATCGTGGATGGTGTCGCCCGCCTCCACGTGGCCGCCCTGCGAGTTGATGTAGACCGTGATGTCGGCATCCGAATCGGAGGCCATGGCCAGCAGCTGCGCCATCACGCTGGCCGCTACCCTCTGGTTGATTTCACCACTGATGATGATCGTCCGGGCCTTGAGCAGTCGCTCGGACAGGGCATTGGGCAACACGGTGCGGATCTCATCCGCAGCTTCATCGTGATCCATCAACGACTCCAGGGAAAGAAGGACTGAGGACTAAGGGCGAAGGACTAAGGACTAGGACTAAGCTTAAAGGTAGCTAGGCTGAGGTTTTCAGAAAGCGTCTCCGGATTACCGGGCTGACCGATTACTTAGTCCTCAGTCCTCAGTCCTTCACAGGAGCGAAACGGGGTCCCGATCGATGACCACTCGGACTTCCTTCGCCTTCGTAATCCTGGGCGCCGCATACCGCACCAGCTTCCCGATCTCCTCGCTTGCCCCCCGAACCAGCACGTGGTATCGCCAGCGATCCTTGATCCGCACCAGGGGACTGGGCGCCGGTCCCAGGATCTCCAGCGGCAACTTGAAGCGGGTGATCAACCCGGTACACCAATCGGCCACCCGCACCGCCTCTTTCGACACCGCGGCTTCCGACTCCCCGGAAATCACCAGGTTCGCCAATGCCGTGGTCGGCGGGTAGGGCGGTGAGATTCGGCGACCCGTCTCCTCGGCGAGAAAACCGTCCGGATCGTGCCGGGCCGCGAACTGCAGCGCATAGTGCGCCGGCTGCCGGGTCTGCACCAGGACTCGCCCGCCCAGGGGGCCGCGTCCCGCC
Organism: Gemmatimonadota bacterium; assembly: GCA_040008015.1. GTDB lineage: Bacteria > Gemmatimonadota > Gemmatimonadetes > Gemmatimonadales > GWC2-71-9 > DASYPP01. The sequence goes on along the minus strand of JBDTTZ010000227.1, from coordinate 2,424 downwards.
CGGCCCGCCACCTGGGCCAGCAGCTGAAAGGTCCGCTCCGCCGAACGGAAATCCGGCAGATGCAGCCCGGTGTCCGCATCCACCACCCCGACCAGCGTCACGGTGGGAAAATCCAGTCCCTTGGCGATCATCTGGGTGCCGAGCAGGATGTCCACTTCGCCCTGCTCGAAGGCGCTGAGGATCCGCTGGTGCGACCACTTGGTGCTGGTCGTGTCGAGGTCCATGCGCACCACCCGCGCTTCGGGGAAGCGGGCGGCCAGCACCCGCTCCAGCTGCTGGGTGCCAACGCCGCGCATCCGCTGCACCTGGCCTCCGCAGGCCGGGCAGCCGTCGGGAATCGGCTCCTCGTGGGCGCAGTAATGGCAGCGCAACGCTGCCGGCGTACGATGGACGGTCAGCGCGATGCTGCAGCGGGGACACTCCTGCACCACCCCGCAGGCGGGACACTGGAGAAAATTGGCGAAGCCCCGGCGATTGAGCAGCAGGAGCGCCTGCTCCCCCTTGCTCAGCGCCGCGGTTACTGCTTCGTCCAGCGCCACCGACCACGGCACGGCACCGGTCTCCTGGACCAGCGGAGCGGTTTTCAGATCAACCAGCTCGACCGGCGGCAGCGGACGTGCGCCGATCCGGCTCGGCAGCCGGACGATCCGGACCGAGTCTTCCCCCCGGGTCATCGTCTCCGGCGAGGGAGTGGCGCTGCCCATCAGGAGCGTCGCCCCTTCCAGCCGGGCGCGCACCGCCGCCACTTCGCGGGCGTGATAGCGCGGTGCTTCGCCATTCTTGTAGCTGCCCTCGTGTTCCTCGTCGATCACGATTACGCCAAGGTTCTGGACCGGCGCAAAGACTGCGGATCGGGCCCCGACGGCCACTCGCCGCTCGCCTCGGCGCAGGAGCCGCCATGCGTCGGCCCGCTCGCCTTCGGAAAGCCCGCTGTGCAGCACCGCCACCTGGTCACCGAAGACGCCGCGGACCCGGCTCACCGTCTGAGGGGTGAGTCCGATCTCCGGAACCAGGAAAATTGCTCCCTGGCCTCGTTCCAGTGCGTGCCGGATCAGCTCCAGGTAGACAAAGGTCTTTCCACTTCCGGTCACCCCGAAGAGGAGCGCGGTATCGCCGGGCTCCAGGACATCCAGCTCCTTCAATGCCGCGGCCTGGTCCGCGGTGGGACTCTTCGGCGGCAGGGTGACAGGGAAAGCGGCGAAGGGATCCCGGATCCGTTCCGCCTGCTCCACCGTCACCAGCCCGCGCTTTTTCAGCGCGGCGATGATGCCATCGGAAAAGCCCAACTGCTCCTTCAGGTGCCGGGCCGGCGCGGTGCCGCCCAATTCTTCGAGCGCCTCGTAGAGCCGGCGCTGTTTCGGGGAGCGGCGGAAGAGTGCCTCACGTTCGACCAGGGTCGGCCGCTCGCCGGCCATGGCGATCACCCGCTCGCTCGCGGCGGAAGCCTCGGTCTCCGGCGCCTCCACCCGGAGCTCGATGGCTCCGACCCGGGCCAGCCGGCTCAGCGCGTCCCACACCGGACGCTTCATCGCCCGCTCCAGGGTGCCGACCGCCGCTTCACCGCCCCGTTTCTCCAGCTGGGCCAGCACCTGGGCGCCGACTCCGCCGGGGACCAGGCCCTGGTTCCTCATGACCGCGATGACCCGCGATTCTCCCCAGAGGCTGGACGGGAGGATGCTGCGCAGCGACAGGCCGAGCGGCGCGCCGTAGTAGCGCGCCATCCATTCCGCAGTGCGGAGGAGCGGCAGGGGGACGGCGGGCTCGTCGTCGGGGGCGGCAAGAATGTCCCGGGCATCAACCGATGGTGCGGCGACGTCAATGGCGGTAACGATCCCCACCATCTCGCGGCGGCGGACCGGGACCACGACCCGGGCGCCCGGGATGGCCCGGTCCGCGAGGGCAACCGGGATTCGGTAGGTGTAGGGTTCGGCGAGCGGAAGCGGGAGAGCGACCAGGCCGAAGCCTGGGTTCATCTGGGCGACAGGCCCAAACCGGGACCGGTGGGCAACCGCACCTGGCCGCCGTCGATGGTGGCACCGGTGAAGGGGTCGGACGCGAGGAGGGCGGCACCGTCCAGGTCAACGATGTCCACCAGCGGCGTGAAGTGGGCCGCCGCGGTGATGGCGATGGAGCTTTCGATCATGCAGCCGACCATCACCATGAGCCCATGCGCCCGCGCGATCGCGATCATGCGCAGCGCCTCGCGGAGGCTGCCGCACTTGGCGAGCTTGATATTGATCCCGTCCACCTTGCCCACGAGCCGGGGAATGTCGTCGGCGGTTTCGCAGTCCTCGTCGGCTATGAGCGGGATGTCGGCGTGCCGGCGGATCTGTTCCATGCCGTCCAGCTGGCGCGGCGGCAGAGGCTGTTCCAGCACCGTCACCCCGAATTCCTTGAGCACCGGCAGCATCCGGATCGCCTGCT
>JBDTTZ010000226.1:0-3776 GCA_040008015.1 Gemmatimonadota bacterium | reverse complement strand
CGGGCCGCTCCCGCTCGATGACCCGCGCCACCCACTCCGGAGTGACCGGCTCGATGTAGGTCCGGTCGGCGAACTCGGGATCGGTCATGATCGTGGCCGGATTCGAATTCACCAGGATGACACGGTAGCCCTCTTCCTTGAGGGCCCGCACCGCCTGGGTGCCCGAATAGTCGAACTCGGCGCCCTGACCGATGATGATCGGGCCGGAACCGATGAGGAGGATCGAGGAGAGATCAGTGCGTTTCGGCATGCTTCCGGCTCTTGATCAGGGCTTCGATCGCCACAAAGGCGGACTTGGTGGGCTTCCAGCCGGTATCCGCCTGGATCTTCGAGGGGTCGCCCACGGAATACATCGCGGCGTCGGATGGCGCCTCGTAGGGAATCAGGGCGGACTGTACCCCCATGATTTCGCACACCATGGCGAAGAGATCCCCGAAATTCTCGCCTTTGCCGCTCGCGATATTGTAGATCCCGCCCCGCGGGCTGGTCCCGACCAGCGCACAGTAGGCGTTCACCACGTCGTCCACATGCATGTAGTCCCGGACCGTCCTGGGATCTCCCCTGGGCCGGGGATCCTTCGCCCTCAATTCATCCATCCACCGGGTCAGCAACCGGTCGCCCTGTTGACCGGGGCCGGTGTGAGGCCACGGCCTCGCGATGATCAGGTTGGTGCTGGTTTCGCGGGCGGCGCAGGTCGCGGCCAGCTCACCGGCCGCCTTGGTCGCCGCGTAGAGAGAACGGGGGGCCAACCGATCGGTTTCGACGCTGCGCCTTCCACCGCCTTCCCCGTAGACGTCCGAGCTGGAGACCAGCAGGACCGACGGCCGGGTCCGCAGCTTGCCGAGCGCGGTGATCAGCGATCTGGTGCCGACCACGTTGACGCTCCAGGCTTTTTCGGGGTTCGCATTCGCCTCTTTGGTGCCCGAAACAGCCGCGAGGTGGATGACCCATTGCCAGGAACCGTCAACCGCCTTCTTGATGGAAGACTCGTCCGCCAGCTCGAGGAGCCTGTAGTCCTTCGGACCTTCCTTCTCATAGGTGCCATGGACCTCATGGCCCAGCTCGGTCAGCCGCTTGACCAGGCGCTGACCCACAAACCCGGTCGCGCCGGTGACCAGGATATTCATGTCCCGAGCCGCTTGAGATCCGCGTCCACCATCATCCTGACCAGCTCTTCGAATCCCACCGTGGGAGACCAGTCCAGCTCCCGCCCGGCCTTCGAGGCATCGGCGAGGAGCAGGTCCACCTCGGCGGGGCGTACAAAGGATGGGTCGATCACCACGTGCTTCTGCCAGTCCAGGCCGACGTGGCCGAATGCCGCTTCGACCAGCTCGCGCACCGAGTGGGTCTTCCCGGTGCCGATCACGTAGTCGCGCGGCTCCTTCTGCTGGAGCATGCGCCACATCGCTTCCACGTAGTCCCCGGCATAACCCCAGTCACGCTGCGCATCGAGGTTGCCGAGCCGAAGCTCCTTCGCCTTGCCCAGCTTGATACGCGCGGCGGCCTGGGTGACTTTCCGGGTCACGAACTCCACGCCCCGCCGAGGCGACTCGTGATTAAAGAGAATCCCGCTCACCGCGAAGAGTCCGTAGGACTCGCGGTAGTTCACGGTGATCCAGTGGCCGTATACCTTGGCCACGCCGTACGGCGACCGGGGATAGAACGAAGTGGTTTCCAGCTGCGGGGTCTCGGTCGCCTTGCCGAACATTTCGGAGGAGGAGGCCTGGTAGAACCGGGCCCTGGGATGCGCCAGACGGATCGCTTCCAGTATCCGGGTGACGCCCAGCGCGGTGAACTCCCCGGTCAGTACGGGTTGGCTCCAGGAGGTGGGGACATAGGACTGGGCCGCAAGGTTATAGACCTCGTCCGGCTTGGTGTCTCCGATGACCATCGTCAGCGAGTGCTGATCCAGCAGGTCGGCCGCGACCACCTGGATCCGGTCGAGGATCGGCTCGATCCGCTCGTAGCTGTCGTGGCTGGTCCGGCGGACCACGCCGACCACCTCGTAGCCCTTGGCCAGCAGCAGCTCGGCCAGGTAAGACCCGTCCTGGCCGGTAATGCCGGTGATCAGCGCCCGCGGCATTGGGGATCCCGGGACGGTTGAAATGGGGCCGTCAGAAGGTTAGGTTTCAAGTCTCTTTCCGATAACGAGTTCGGACTTCATCCCGAGGCAGGACTGTATGGCGCGCGTCTGCACCGTTTGTAGCAAGGGGCCGATCACCGGTCACAATGTGAGTCACGCGAACAACCGGACCAACCGGCGCTGGTATCCCAACCTCCAGACCGTCCGGGTCCGGGTGGATGGCGCCATCAAGCGGGTTCGCGTCTGCACCCAGTGCATCAAGAGTAACAAGGTGAAGAAGGCGTCGTAGTAGGGGCGCACAGCTGTGCGCCCCTACGGGCGCGTGGGGCGTAAAAAAGGGGACCCTGAGGTCCCCTTTGGCGTTTCCGGAAGTGCCGTGGTGCGCCGTCACTCCGGGAGCAGCTCGATCTTGGCCACGTCGGCGCCGTCGCCTACCCGGTGGCCCAGCTTGAGAATGCGGGTATAGCCTCCGGGACGGGCGGCGAAGCGGGGGCCGATCTCGGCGAACAGCTTCTTGAGAATGTCGCGGTCCTTGATCTTCCGCTCCACCAGGCGCATGGAATGGAGATCGCCCCGGCGGGCCAGGGTGATGAGCCGCTCGGCGAAGGGACGCAGCTCCTTTGCCTTGGCCTGGGTCGTCGTGATCCCGCCGTGCTCAAAGAGGCTGGCGGCCATGTTGTTGAGCATGGCCCGGCGATGCGTGCTGGTCCGGGAAAGCTGCCGGCCCTTGGCATTGTGCCGCATTACCCTTCCTCCCCCATGTCCTCACTGGCCTGCGTCGCGGGTGGAGTTCCGGCCTTGGCGATCCGGTAGTCACCCTCGGCTTCTTCGAAACCCATCCCGAAGTTGAGTCCCTCGCGGCGCAGCAGGTCGGCGATCTCGGAGAGCGCCTTTTCACCCACGTTCTTCACCTTGAGCAGATCCTCTTCGGGATACTGCACCAGGTCGGCCAGGGTCCGGATATTGGAATTCTTGAGCGAATTCAGCGACCGCACCGAGAGGCCGAAGTCATCGATCGGCCGGGCCAGGCGGTCCTTCAGCTGGCTGCCGCCGACGGCACTGGCGCTGCCCCGGTCAGCCCGCATGGTCGGCACCCGTCCGAACTCGACGAAGTACCGGAAGTGTTCCTGGGCCAGCGCTGCGGCGTACGCGACCGCGTCTTCCGGGGTGATGGTGCCGTTGGTCTCGACGGTAACCACCAGGCGGTCGTAGTCGGTCCGCTGCCCGACGCGGGTTTCGGCCACCACGAAGTTGGCGCGGCGAACCGGATTGTAGATCGCGTCGATCCGGACCAGGTCGACGGGGAGCGAGCGATCCACCACGTGCAGCTCGGACTCGACGTAGCCGCGGCCCTTGTTCACGTACAGCTCGCCGTTGATCTCCCGGTCGTCCTGCAGGGTGAACAACAGGTGGTCGGGGTTGACCACCCGGACCGAGCCGTTGGGCTGGATGTCGCGGGCGTACACCGGACCAGCGGTTTCCCGCTTGATCTTGAGGGTCGCTTCGTCGACGTCTTCCGCCAGGACCAGGGTCAGGGCCTTCAGCCGCTGAATGATCTGGTGGACGTCTTCCAGCACGCCGGTCACCGTCTGGTGCTCGTGCACCACGCCGTCCAGCCGGAAACCCCATACCGCCGTTCCCCGGAGGGACGACAGCAGCAGGCGGCGGAGCGAGTTGCCCAGCGTGTAGCCGA
>JBDTTZ010000225.1:0-3975 GCA_040008015.1 Gemmatimonadota bacterium | reverse complement strand
AAGATGTCGGCGAGCGCAGAGGCGTTCGGCCCGATCGACAAGGCGATTCCCGATGTGCGGGGACTGATCCTGCGCGCGGGTCCGGGCATGAGCGGGGGCCGCACCGGAGAGATCTTTGCCATGGTGAGCGAGCTGAAGAGCGCGGCCGGCGTGGCGAAGCTGACGGCGCAGCTGGGCCGGGCGGATATTTCGCCGGAACAGGTGGCGCATACGGCCAAGGCGCTGATGGAGTACGTCCGCGAGCAGGAGGGCGATGGTGCGGTCAAGCCCCTGCTGGACGCACTGCCCGGATTCCAGGACCTGATCAAGTGAGCTGGGGCTGATGCGCACGCTGTTCATTCGCTGGGTCATCAACGCGCTGGCGCTTTATGTCGCGGTGAACGTGGTCGGGGGAATTCACTTCACGGGAACCGCGGGCCAGCTGCTCATTGTCGCGGCCCTGTTCGGTATCGTGAACAGCGCGCTCCGGCCGGTGCTCACGGTGCTGACCTGCCCGCTGGTGGTGCTGACCCTGGGCCTCTTTACTTTCGTCATCAACGCGATGCTGTTGCTGTTGACGGCCTGGTTGTCCAGCCAGTTCAGCCTGGGGCTGGTGGTGGACGGCTTCGGGGCGGCGTTTGTGGGCGGGCTCTTGATCGGATTCGTGAGCGTGCTGCTGTCAATTTTCGTGGGGGAGAGCCGAATCCAGGTGCGAAGGACAAGTGACAAGTGACAAGTGACAGGTGACAAGTGACAAGTGACAGGTGACAGGTGACAGGTGACAGGTGACAGGTGACAGGTGACAGGTGACAAGTGACAGGTGACAGGTGACAGGTGACAGGGTGTCATCCCGAGCAGAGCGAGGGATCTTGCTGACTAAACGGGTACCACGCCACCAGGCACCGTAAGAAGATTCCTCACTTCGTTCGGAATGACATCGCAATCCATTTCGGGGTCATCCCGGGAAAGATCGCTGTCATCCCGAGCAACGCGAGGGATCCTGCTGACTAAACTGGTACCACGCCATCAGGCACCGTAAGAAGATTCCTCACTTCGTTCGGAATGACATCGAGCCGGTTTCCACTCCAATTGAAGGTTCCATTCATGCGCCTTCTCCGGGCATTATCCATCGTGCTTGCCATTCCTTTCGGCGCCGTTCACGCACAGAACGAAGCGGCACTGCGCCGAGCGTTCGAGGGAACCTCGGTGGTGGTGCGGATCGACATGCCGGGCACCAGCTCCGGGGTCAATGTCTGGCCCGGGCAGGACATGCCGGTGGACTTTCCTGATGTCGCCGAGAAGCTTAAGAAATACGGCACCTCGCTCCGGATGGGTGACGCGGTGATGGTGACCAAGGTCAAGGTCAAGGACGACCTGATCGAGTTCCAGCTGGGCGGCGGCGGTTACGGTACCTTCGGCGACGACACCGGCAACTCGAGCGGGGGCGGCACGGAAGTGGGCGAGACCAACGCGGAAAAGGTGCTCAGCGATTCGATCGATCACAGCACGAGCAGCGGGCAGAAGCGGCGGATGCAGCGCGACCTGGACGAGATGCGCTCCCGCCGGGAGCAGCAGAACACCCGGGCCCGGGCCGATGCGGCGCAGGCCGAAGAGGTGCGGGAATCCAACCTGCGGGGGCGGCGGGTGGAAGGCGGGGCGCGGTTCAACCTGCGCTTCCGCGCTGGCGTGCCGCCGGAGGTGCTGACGCCGGCTGGTCTACGCCAGGCCTTGAGCCGCTACGTGGATTTCGCGGGTGGAGCCGGTGGCGGAGTCGCTGCGCCGGCCACCGGTGGCGTGGCCGGTGTGGGAACCATTCGGAAAGGGCTGACGCTGGAAGAGGTCGAGCGGCTGCTGGGGCCGGCGCTCACCGCCAGCGAGTCTGACGAGTGCGCACTTCACGTGATGAAGCGGACCTACCGGAAAGACGGGCAGCGGACGACCGCGAAGTTCGTCTCCGGCGTGCTGGTGGAGTACACCATTTCACCTGAGTAGAAAGGGGTCCCCATGTCGCGCATCCTTTACCGACTCGGTCTGCTTCTCCTCTCGCTCGCGTTGGGTGTTGCCCCGCTCCGGGCCCAGGTGGCCGGCGCCTGGTCCCGCTGCACCATGGACAGCCTGTCCAACTGGAATTGCGCCCAGTACTACAGCGGCACGGCGACCTACCACTCGGAGCTCAAGGGCGCGGATTTCAGCCAGGTCAGGTCCTTCGTAGCGACGATTACCGCGGGACGGGTGATGTGCAAGGTGAAGGAGCCCGATACGCCGGAATTCGATGGTCCCGGGATGCTGGTCGTGGAGCACGGATCAACCGCCAACTCAGGGACGTACAAGATCAGCGTCTGGTGTCCGGAAGCCGCCGGCGATCGACCCACTCGGAGGAACGAGCCGATGATCCAGTCCTACGAGCAGCAGGCCGCCGACTACAACACGCTGAACGGGAAGGACGCCCACGAGCATCCCGATGCCGATGCAGCCAACGGCGTGACGGGGACGGAAACGATTACCTGGGCGCTCAGGCGGACGTAGGGTCGATCGTGCAGGGGCGATCGGTGATGGCCCTATAGACCGAGCAGGCGCTCGAGAACGGGGCGGGCCGCGACGCCAACCTGGCGGCCGAACTCCTTCCCATCCTTGAAGACGACCACGGTAGGAAGCCCCCGAATATCGAACCGGGTGGCGAGGGCGGGATCTTTTTCGGTGTCGACCTTGAGCACCAGGACCTGGCCCTTTTTGTCCTTGGCGAGAGCATCCAGCGTCGGGGCCATCATGTGGCAGGGCCCGCACCAGTCCGCGTAGAAGTCAACCAGGACGGGTACCTCGGCGCTGCTGATGGTCTGATCGAAATCGGCGGTGGTGGTATGGAGCGGCCGATCCAGCGGGAGCGGCTTACCGCAGCCTCCGCATTTCGGGCCCTGGGCCAGCTTGTTCAGGTCAACCCGATTGAGCTTGCCGCAGGACGGGCAGCGCACGGTGACCTTCCGGGTAGTCGCGGTCATGCTGGAATATATCGAGCCGTGCGCCCGCTCGAATTTTCCTGACACCCCATCGCAGTATTCCGATGACATTCTCCGGGTGATCGGCCCCTAGCTTTCGGCCATGGTTTCCCCGGCAATTTCGGAAACGCTCGCCCGTGCGCGCGAGGTGCTGCGCACCCGGCGCTACAGCCGGCGGACGGAGCGGGCTTATCTCGCCTGGATCAAGCGGTTCATCCGGTTTCACCGGATGCGGCCCCCGGCGGAGCTGGGGGAAGCCGAGGTCCAGGGATTCGTGACGTACCTGACCGCCGAGCGCCATGTGGGCGGCGCGACCCAGAACCAGGCCCTCTCGGCGTTGCTGTTTCTCTACCGGGAAGTCCTGCAGCGACCGATGGAGCGGGTGGTGTTGCGGGTGCGGGCGCGGGAGGGCGACCGGCGACCGGTGGTCCTGACGCCGGCCGAAGTCAGGGCGGTGATCGGCGAGCTGGCGGGACGGATGCGGTTAATCGCGTTGCTGCTGTATGGCAGCGGGCTCCGGGTGAGCGAGGCGTTGCGGCTCCGGGTGAAGGATGTCGATCTGAACCGGGGCGAGATCCTGGTGCGGCAGGGCAAGGGTGACAAGGATCGGGTCACCATGCTGCCGGACGGGGTTCGGGGACTGGTCCGGGAAACGATTGAGCAGGTCAACCGGCTCCGGGAGCTGGACATCCAGCGGAACATCCTGGTGCCGCTTCCTGACGCCCTGGACGTCAAATATCCGGAAGCGCCAACCGAGCTGGGGTGGCAGTGGCTCTTCCCGGCCCGCCGAGTGCGGGGGAGGCGGGGGAAGTTGTACCGGCTTCATCTTCACGCGACGGCGGTGCAGCGGGCGGTGCGGAAAGCGGTGCGGCGGGCGGGACTCACCAAGCCGGCCAGCTGCCACACTTTCCGGCACTCCTTTGCGACGCATCTGCTGGAGGATCAGTACGACATCCGGACGGTGCAGGAGCTGCTGGGCCACCGGGACCTGAGGACGACGATG
>JBDTTZ010000224.1:0-4730 GCA_040008015.1 Gemmatimonadota bacterium | reverse complement strand
CTGCTATCTGCTATCTGCTATCTGCTATCTGCTATCTGCTATCTGCTATCTGCTACACCAGCACCCCGGTCCGCCAGCGCCAGATCTTGGCGAGCAACTCGTCCAGGAAGTTGTGGATGACGAACGCGTCGACCGCGACGGCGGTCGCGGCCCGGTCCATCCCCCAGAGAGTGGCGCGCTTCGCCTCGCCGTCAAAGTCCGCCTGGATGAAGCTGCGCTCATCCTGGCTCCAGATGGTTGGGAGCTGGTCGGCGAAGAGCTGCGCCACCCCGTTCACGCCGGGTCCGCCGATGGCAATGGTGGGGTTCAGATGAAAAATGCGGTTCTCCAGGTACCAGGCGTCGCCCACGACGACCGCCCGGCGGAACGTCATGCCTGCCCCGCGCCGGTCCACTTCTTCCTTGAGACGATACGCCAACGGGCGGTCCCGCTCCTCGGCCCGTATGTCGGTGCCGGTGACCAGGATGATCGTCTCCTCGGTATCGATCAGTTTCATGGCTGTGATGGTGACGGTGGCGGCTCAGCCGGCGGAGGCGACTCCCGCTGGGCCCGTTCGAAGTCCCGTTCCCGCTGCTTGCGATCCCGGATGTCCCGGATCGCCCGCTTAAAGTCTTCCATGTTCTGCGCTCGCCGCGCCGCCTGCTCGATGTCGGCCCGCATGTCGATCACGTGATCCAGGGCCCGGTCCTGGCTGACGTTCCCGCCGGGAAGCGGCAGCAGCGCAAGCAGCGCCGCTGGAATCTTGAGCCCCGCGACATAAATGTAGCGCGAGTCGAGACCGAACTTGGTTCCGGCCAGGGTCGTGGTCCAGTCCGGCAGCTTGAGCTGGGCGCCGGGCTCGTTGGCCAGGGAATCGAGAAACGCCTGCATGATCGCGGTGACCGCACTATCGACCTGCTCCACGTGGTTCCGCTCGAGATGACGGGCCAGCTCCTGGGGAGAGAACGGCACCGGTCTCACCCACCCCACTCCATCGCCGTAGTCCGGCCCGATGCGGGTGCGTCCGCGCTCCGCTCTCGCCGTTCCCGAATCCGGCGGAACCATGACCCCACCCCGGAGCGCCGGCACCGGCTCAGGAATGCGCTCGCTGACCCGGGGGCGACTGGTGGTCGAGACCCCCGGCTGAGTGACCGGCGGTAACGCCATCCTGGCGTTGCCTCGCGGGGCCAGGTAGACCATGTCCGGAGAGTCAGACTGCGTGGGAGTCTGGGGAATCGGGATCAGGCTGAGCTCTGGCCATGGATGCCGTTCTGGAGGGCGGGATTCGATGGGTCCGTAGAACAGGAGGACGTGCACCACGATACTGATCGCGAGCGCCACCCGCGACCAGCCCCGCCGTGGCGGGAACCCCAGCTCAAGCGGTCTGGGGTTGCGCATCGTGAAGGGGTGTTTGGATCATGCGCGGCTCACCACCGGATTGCGCAGGATTCCGACGCCGGGAATCTCCACCTCGACCTCGTCTCCCGGCGCGAGCGGGCCGGTGCCCGCTGGCGTGCCGGTCGCGATCAAGTCACCCGGTCCCAGCCGCATGATCCGGCTGATGTAGGCCAGCAGGAACGGAATCGAGAACTGCATCTCGCTGGTGCGGCCCCGCTGCCGCTCGGTGCCGTTTACCCGGCCGATGATTTCGAGATTCCGCCAATCCAGTCCGGTGGCCAACCGCGGCCCCACCGGGCAGAAAGTGTCGAACCCCTTGGCCCGGGCCCACTGGTTGTCGGTCTTCTGCAGATCCCGAGCGGTGACATCGTTGACGCAAATGAAGCCGGCGATCGCCGCTTCCGCCTCGGCTTCGCTCGCGTGGGAGAGGCGGCTGCCGACCACAACGCCGATTTCCGATTCGTACTCGACCCGGGTGGATTCCGGCGGCAGGACGATCGGCTCACCGGGCCCGATCATCGCGCTGGGCGGCTTGAAGAACAGCAGCGGTTGCCTGGGCACTTCGTTCCCCAACTCCCGCGCATGCTCCGCGTAGTTCCGGCCGACACATACGATCTTGCTGGGCGAGATGATCAGACGCTGGCTCCTATGCCGTGCCGCGCAAAGAAATCTTCACACTTGGTCAATACCTGCTGCCACGTCCCGGTAACCCGTTCCGCCCGGGGCAGCCCGCTCAATACCAGCGCGCCGTATCGCTTGGTGATGACGCGCTTGTCCAGCAACACCACCACACCGACGTCACGCCGGGACCGGATCAGCCGGCCGAATCCCTGTTTCAGCTTGAGCGCGGCGTGCGGCAGCAGGTAGCTCATGAATCCATCCTCACCCTGCTCCGCCAATCGCTCCAACCGCGCCTCGGTAATCGGCTCGTTGGGGACCTTGAAAGGTAGCTTGGTGAGCACCAGCGTACGCAGCGCGCGGCCCGGCACGTCCACTCCTTCCCAGAATGAATCGGTACCCAGCAGGATGGCGTTGCCGGCCTCCCGAAAGCGACGCAACAGCTGGTCTCGCGGCCCCTGGCCCTGCACCAGTAACGGCCAGCGATGCCCCAGCGTTGCCTGCAATTCCGCGGCAACCCGCCGGAGCGCCGAGTGGCTGGTAAAGAGGACGAACATCCCGCCATCGGAGGCATAGGCGAGATCGCTCACCACCCGCGCCACGGCGGCGGTATGGCCCGGCTCGTCTTCGCGCGGCTCCGGGATATCAGTCGGAATACCGAAGAGACATTGCGATGCAAAATCGAACGGCGAGGGGAGGATCTCCCGCGTTTTTACCGGCGAGTTTTCGCCGGTGAGGCCGATCCGCGATTCGAGGAAACCGAAATCGCCGCCGGCCGCGAGCGTAGCACTGGTGAGCGTCACGGTGGCCAGCCGGTCGAAGAGCAGTTCTCGCAGCAGCGGCGCCAAGTCGAGCGGAACGGCGGCCAGCGCCACCTGCTGGCCCCGATAGCCGCTGCGCTCCAGCCAGCGCACGGTGGGCGGGCCGCCGCCCGCGGGACGCAGAGTGCCGTTCAATCCGTCCGAGATACCTTCCAGCCGCCGAATCACCGCGCGCACTTCCTGGAGCAGCTGCGTCTGTCGATCCTCCGGTGGCGCCGCCGACATGCGGTCCGCAATCGTCTCCACGTGTTCCTTGAGATTCCGGAAGGCCGCGACCGTCGCATCCAGCTCGGCGCCCAGCCCCAACCCCCAGATCGGGTCCTGGCTGAACTCGTCTCCCAGCCGCATGACGTGGCCCGGCACGGCCTCCAGTCGGTCAAACAGCATTTGAATGAGCGATTCGGCGGAGCGGCGGGCCTGGGCCAGCGTGGGACTGAGCCGGTCACGCAGCAGATCGAGACTGGCGCGGCTCAGCATGTCGGCCTGCCGGCTCAGCTCCCAGGCCAGCGCCGGCACCAGTCCCTTGCCGTTGCGTTCGAACCGGTTGAGCAGCCGGCGGATTCCCCCCGAGCTCAGCTGGACCCCCAGGTGATTGGCCGCCACGTCCTCCAGGTGATGGGCTTCGTCCAGCACCAGGCGGTTGTAGGGAGGAAGGACGGCGGCTTCGAGCCAGTTGTCCTGGGCCCGGCGCACCGCGAGATCGGCCGCCAGCAGGTGATGATTCACCACGATCACGTCGGCTTCCGCTGCCTTGCGCCTGGCGCTGAACAGAAAGCACCGGGTGAAGTGGCCGCACTTGACCCGGGTGCAGAGGTCGGCCTCGGCACTGACTTCGTCCCATACCTCCGAGCTCGGTTGAACCGGGAGATCGCTCAGGGTTCCGTCGCTGGTCTTCTTCGCCCAGGCCGCCAGGCCCTCCAGCTCATCCCACTTGTCCGGCTCCAGCAGGGAACGCTGACCGGTCTGGGCCTGGTCCAGCCGATGGAGACACAGATAGTTCCTCCACCCCTTGAGGAGCGCGAAGGTGGGGGTGTAATCGTCATCCCCGAGCGCGGTCCGCAGCATGGGGAGGTCCTTGGCAAACAACTGTTCCTGGAGGTTGATCGTGTTGGTGCTGATCACGGTCCGCTCGTGGTTGGCTCGCGCCCATGCCAGCGCCGGCACCAGATACGCGAAGGATTTCCCCACCCCGGTCCCGGCTTCGAGCAGGACGACTCCGCCATCGTTATACGCGTCGCTGATGTGGGCGGCCATGTCGCGCTGGCTGGGACGATCCTCATAGTTCCCCAGCACCTCGGCCACCGGCCCCCCCTCGCCCAGGAGAGATACGACATCGAGCGGGTCGATCGGAACCAGCTTGCGGCTCTTCGGCACCTCCACGGCGACATAGAGGTCGGTCGCCGAGTTGTTGATGATGCCGAACCCCACGCCGCTGTCGTGCACCCGGGCCGCGACGTTGAGATCCGCCTGCGAAGGCTCCAGCACGCCGCTCGGGTGATTGTGGAGCAGCATTTCGCCCTGGCTGGCGATGCCCGGCAGGGCGAGCACCCGGTCGACGGTGCCCCGGGCCGCCACGCGCGCGGAGGTCACGACGCCGTCGTCATCTACCTGCGCGACGAACGACACCTCGCGCCCACCCGCCCCGGCGATTTCGCTGCTGAGGAAGGCCTGGACTTCTGGGGCGATGCGGGAAGTCTGGATTGAATCGGACACAGGAGAAATCTAACGGGTAAGGGGTAAGCGGTAAGCGGTTTGTTCAGGTTTTCAGCTCGCGTTTTTTCGCCGCAGGAAACAGCACGTTGTTGAGTATCAAGCGATACCCGGGCGAGTGGGGGTGCAGAGAGAGATCGGTCGGCGGGTCGCCGATCTGGTGCTGCGGATCTTCCGGGTCGTGCCCGCCAAAGAAGGTCCAGG
>JBDTTZ010000223.1:0-3113 GCA_040008015.1 Gemmatimonadota bacterium | reverse complement strand
GTGGGATCCAGGGTGAACCCGTGCACCCCCTGCCCGGTGGTGTACACCAGCATGGTGCTGGAGCCGTACATCACGTAGCCTGCGGCCACCTGCTGGCAGCCCGGCTGCAGCACATCGCTCACCGTGCCCCGGCCTTCCAGGCTCACCCTGCGACAGATGCTGAAGATCGTCCCCACCGCCGAATTCACGTCGATATTGGAGGAGCCGTCGAGCGGGTCGAACAGCACGGCGTACTTCCCGACCGGGAACTGGGGCGGGACCGGGATGATGTCATCATCCTCTTCCGACCCCATCACGCAGACCCGCCCGGTGTGCATCAGGGCGTTCTTGATGGTCTCGTTGGCAAAGACATCGAGCTTCTGCTGCTCTTCACCCTGCACGTTGGTCGCCTTGGCGGAGCCCAGGATGTTCACCAGCCCGGCCCGCCGGATGGCGGCGGCGATGATCTTGGACGCCAGGGCGATATCATAGAGCAGGTTGGACAGCTCGCCCGTGGCTTCGGGGAAGCGATCCTCCTGCTCCAGGATGAAGCGCTCGATGGTGATGACGTGTCCGATGGACGAAGTCAAAGGAGCTCCTGTTTACGGATTCACGGGATACCGCTGACACCCGCGCACGGCACAGACCGACATGGTGGTCCCGTCCGTGGTAATCGTGATGTCGCCGTCCTGGTCGGTGCGCCACACCGGTATTCCATGGCGCCGGAGCCGGGCCATCGTTTCCGGCGCCGGGTGGCCGTAATTATTGTGGCCCACGCTGATCACGGCCGCTTTGGGATGGACCCGATCGAGCAGGGCGTCCCCGGTGGCGGTCCGGCTGCCGTGATGCCCCACCTTGAGCACGTCCACGGTCCCCAGCTTCCTCAGCAGCAGCGGCTCGGCGCGAAGTCCCGCGTCGCCGGTGAACAAGGCCTGGAAGCCGCGGAACTCCAGCAACAGCACGATGGAATCCTCGTTCAGGTCCTCACCCCATTCGCTCCACGTGGTATCCGGATGCAGCAGGGTGAAGCTGACCGAGTCGAGCATGAAATGATCGCCGGGACGCCCCGGGCGCCAACGCAGGCCACGCGCCGCCAGCAGGTTCAGAAACTCGAGGTACCGCGGATCGCTGCTGAGGTCTCCGGGCTCCAGGACGATGTCGCTGGGAAAATGCTCGAGGACCGCTGGAATGCCGCCGAGGTGATCCGCGTGCACGTGCGAGACGATCACCGCCGAAAGCCGGGTCACTCCCTGTCGCCGGAGAAACGGCACCACGACCCGGCTCCCGGCATCAACCCCTTCGATCCGGGGGCCGGCGTCGATCACCAGCCAATGCCCACCCGGGGTGCGGATCGCGGCTCCATCGCCCTGGCCGACCTTGAGAAAATGTAACGTCAGAACGGAACCGCTGTCAGGGCGGCCGCCTGCCAGGGTAATCGCGAGCGATCCCCACCCGATGACGACGAGTCCCCAGCCCCAGCGCCGCGCCGCCACCGCGAGCGTGTTCCGGCTCCCCAGGCTCCATAACACGATGACCAGCAATCCGACCCAGGGCCAGGCCGCGGTTGCCCCCACCGGTTGAATGAGGTGCCCGCCCGGCACTTTGGATCCGAAGAGCGCGACGCCATCGAGCAGGCTCAGGCTGGCGCCGGCTCCCGCGGCGAGCGCGGCACTCACCGGGGGAAGGATCGGGTGAAGCACCAGGCTCGCCAGCACTCCGGGCACCGCCACCGCGGCGAGCGGAATCGCCACGAAATTGAGTGCGATTCCGACGATCGCCACGCTGCCCAGGGCCGCAGCGGTGAATGGCGCCGTCGCCAGCGTGGCTCCGACCGACGATGCCAGCATTCGCCAGCCCGGCGCGGCGTCCAGGGCGCGGTCGCTCCAGCGGGAGAATCGAGTCGCGCCCCAGAGCGCCGCGGCGGACAGCCAGGCACCGAGGTCGAAGACGGCGTGAGGATCGAGGAGCAGGACCACCAGGCAGGTCACCGCCAGCAGGCCATCCGGTTCCACCTGGCGCTGTCGCCAGCGGCACACCGCGAGCAGGACGACCAGCGCCGCTGCCCGGGTCGCGGGGGCCGGCCACCCTATGAAGGCCACGTACAGCACGCTCAATCCGGATGAGACCAGGGCGGCCCGGGTACGGGAGAAGCGGAGCAGGCGGCCGAAGAGAAACAGCCAACCGGCAATCAGGCCGACATGAAACCCCGAGATCGAAAGAATGTGCACCAGCCCCGACTGGGCATAGGCATCGGCAAGATCCGGGTCCAGGGTTCCCCGTCGATTGAGGATCAACGCATCCACCAACGGTGCCCGGGCTCCATATAACCGGGCCGTGGTAGCCAGCAGCCCGGTTCGAACCCGATCGGGGAGCGACGCAGTGGACACCAGGCTGTCCGCCTTTTCGACGATCAGCGTCCCGCCATACCGGCTTCCCGGCTGAGCGGCAATCCACCGCCCCGTGGTACGCCACGCCAGCCCGGACCCGCTGGGTTTCTGAGCCGGCCATCGCGTGGTTATCGAGCCGCGGCAGGACGCCCCACGAGGCACCGCCCGGACCAATCCACCAACGGAGTCGGCCGGGTCTGATAGTATCAGGTTGAGTTCCAGCCGGCCGGCCGGCAACGTCGTGGCACAGGCTTCGGCATCCGCCGCGGCGGCAATTCCACCGCTGGCAGCGCCCAGCAGCATGATCGCGGCAGCGAGGCCAACCTGCGGACGCGCACGCCAGAAAAGCACCATGGCCGGCATCAGAAAAGCGCAGGTCGGTACCACAAAATGCGAAAGGCCGGTCGCGAGACCGGCCCCGTACGCCAGAACAATCATGATTGGAGGTCTTATCCTCACCCGATCCTCCTTCCCTAAACCCTGCTCGCCTTTCCACAGCGGGGTGCCATCGACACCCGGCGAAATCCCTCCATCAGCATGACCTCCATGTTTACCCGGTTCTGGCCGCTATCCAGCTTGAGCTCGGTCATCACCTTTCCTTCCGTGCTGGCGACATAGCGCGCCGTCAACCGGTTAAGCGCGTAGACCAGCACATCGCCCCGGCAGATTTCGCACCCGCAAAAATCGGTGACCTGCGGACGCAGCTCGTCGTACATCGTCAGCACTCGCTCTTCCACCAGGTTGTGG
>JBDTTZ010000222.1:0-21268 GCA_040008015.1 Gemmatimonadota bacterium | reverse complement strand
TTCCGCCGAGCGTCCGGAGCAGCTCGCGGGTCAGCTGGTCGATCAGTTCCGTCATCCGCGTGCTCGTCCCTCGGACTTCGACTTCCAGCGGCGGTCCGGAACGTCCCAGATTCAGCCAGGCGGCCCGGATACGCACCGAGTCCTCTCCTTCCGCAACCACATCTCCATACACGACCAGCCCGGCCCCGGTGCGGCGGCCCAGCGCGGCGGCCGCGGCAGCGTCGGCTCGACCGGACCAGTGACGCAGCGAGATGGAAGGCGAAACGGTTCGGAGCGCTCCGGCTCCATCGAGGCTTCGGCTGAGAACGTCCACCAGTCCTTCGTGCCAGGGCTCTAATTCGGCATGCAGCACGTTGAACGGCGTGATGGCGACGAGGTCCGGATCGAGTTGGGAGGTGCTGCCGGAGCGCAGCAGGCCCCAGGCAACAACGGCGGCAACGGCGAGCAGGACCACCATCGACGCCACGACCCAGCGGCGACGGGAGCCGGGCCGTGTTCCGGTTTGCCTGGTTGCAAAGTCCGGAGATTGAGCGCGGGTCATGCTTTCCACTCCAACGCCTGCCTGCTGGCCCGCGGCCAGCGCGGCGGCAAACTGGCCGGTCGTCACGAAGCGATCAGCCGGCACCCTCGAGAGCGCCCGATTGATCGCGTGCTCGACGTCGACCGGAATCGCCGACCGCACCGTGCGGAGCGGCGGGACCGGATCCGTCAGCTGCCGCGCCACGATGGCCTGCGCCGTCGGTCCGGTGTAGGGCGGATGCCCGGCCAGCATCTCGTACAGCACACACCCCAGCGCGTACTGATCGCTCCGCCCGTCCAGGTCCTTCTCCCCCACCGCCTGCTCCGGACTCATGTAATGCGGTGTCCCGATCGCCATGCCGGTCTGGGTCAACGTCTCTCCGCCCGCCGCACTGATCGCCCGGGCGATCCCGAAATCCGCCACCACCGCATGCCCGCCCTCCAGCAGAATGTTCTCCGGCTTGATGTCCCGGTGGATGGTGCTCCGGCTGTGCGCATAATCCAGCGCGTCGGCCACCTCGCTGGCGATCTTCAGCGCGGTCTCGAGGGGCAGCTGCTTCTCCCGATTCAGTTTATCGCGTAGCGATTCGCCTTCCACATACGGCATGACATAGTAAAGGAAGGCACTGCCTTCCCCGCCCTGCTGCCCGGCTGCCCCGCTATCAAAGAGCGGCAGGATGTGGGGATGCCGGAGATTGGCGGTTGTTTCGATTTCACGGAGGAAGCGATCGGATCCCAGGGCGGCGGCAAGTTCAGGTCGCAGGACTTTCACCGCGACTTTGCGGTGGTGCTTGAGGTCCTCGGCGAGGTACACCGTGGCCATGCCGCCCTGCCCCAGCTCCCGCTCGATCCGGTAGCGGTCGACGAGGGCGGTCTGGAGTAGAGGCGGGAGATCGGTCATTGTTCTTCCGGCAAATCCCGTTGCCCCGACAACCGCCGCAGCGCCGCGTTTGCTTCGGCAACCAGATGGCGCTGGGAAGCGGAGGGGAGGTCATAACGCCGGATAAACTCGGTGTAGTCTGACCTCGCCTCTTCTTTCCGGCCCAGTGCGTCGTTGATCCGGGCCCGCGCCAGATACAACGGGCCACCGAAGTAGACCATCCGCCCATCAGCCAACTCGAGCTCGCCAAGGATCGTCCCGGCCGCAACGGTGTCGCCCGCAGCGAGCAGCCATCGCGATGCCGCCAGCCGATTCACGGCATCAAAAGGTCCATTGCAGCAGAAGTTTCCTTCGGTTACCGCACGCACCAATGCGACCATGGAGTCCGCGGCTAGCCGAGTCTTACCCTCCAAGCCCATCTCGAACGCGGCGAGGGAACGCTCGAAGGATCTGGCCGAAGGCATCGTGTCGGCTCGTAGAGTCGCCCGAGCGAACTTGAGAGCTTCCCGATTGCCCTCGGCGTCAGCCCGAAGTCCATCGTACCAGGCTATCCAGGGCTGGTCCCATTCGGGCGACAGCGTACCAGGAAACCTGGACGCCGCCTGGGTTAGCGCATCGTGGCGAGTGAGCGTCACCGAAGGGTCCGCCCCGCCCAGCCAGGCGCCAAACACCGTCGCGCGATAGGCTTCCCATGCAGGGCCAGCCCCCCACTCCTTCGGTGCTGAGGCTACGAGCCCGTCCAGGGCTACCTGCACCGAGTCCCAAGCGCCCCGGTTGGCCCAGGCTCCAACGCTGCCAAGGCGAAAATCGCCGGCCAACTCCCTGTCGAGATCGAAATGAAGGACGCGCCGGTTGAACGCGATCTGAGCCTTCCCGAAACCGAAATAGGCAAACTCGGTAGTGACCGGCCACCCGAGCGCGGGACGTTCGGTGGCGACAGTTCGGGCCACACTGTCCATGAGGACCGTGTCCAGGGCCGGCTGTTCCGCCGTCCGGAGTAGCAGGCGATAGCCGGGCAGGTAGAAGGACCTCGAGCGCGAATGGGCGCCTGCTTCCAGGCGCGTCATCTCGGCCAGTGCCCGGGTCGCCTTGGCGTTGTCGTGCGTGAGCGTGGCTTGGAAGAGATGCTCCCACGCAAAGGCGATATCGGGATTCAACTGGAGCGTCCGCTCCAGCGCGTCGATGGCAGCGCCGAGCGTGTAGCGTGCTCCGCCACCGTGCGCCAGATAATCCGCATACTGGAACCAGCCGGGCCAGTAGTCCGGGTATCGATCCACCAATGCCTGTGACAGCCGCAACCTCACGCTCTGACAGTCTTCCCGGGGGATTTCCAGGAGCAGCCGCTCCCGTT
The DNA here is from genome assembly GCA_040008015.1 of Gemmatimonadota bacterium. Taxonomy (GTDB): domain Bacteria; phylum Gemmatimonadota; class Gemmatimonadetes; order Gemmatimonadales; family GWC2-71-9; genus DASYPP01. The sequence continues at coordinate 18,518 of JBDTTZ010000222.1, read as the reverse complement.
CCGGCAGCGCCGCACGATGCTGCCAGGCGATATCAGACAAACTGTCGGCCCCGTTTCGCTCGGTCCAGTTGAACACATAGGCATAGCGGAAATAAGCCAACCAGAAAGTGGTATCGGCGGTGAAGGCGCGCTGGTAGGCGCTCGCCGCCGAGTCCATGTTCCCTTCAACGAGAAGCCGCTCACCATCAAGGAAGGAGCGGAGCGCCGGGATCGAATGAGTGGTCACCGCGGCGAGACTGGGGGAGGGCGGGGTTCCTTTTTGCCAGATCTGCGCCAGCACTGCTCGAGTCAGGGAGTCAGTGATCACGACCGGGTCATCGGGCGAGGCGGTGACGGTCGAACGAGCCAGCGGGCTCAACTCTTTGGTATCGAAAAGTTCCAGTTCCACCCGCACGTTCGCCCCGGTTCGCAGGAGACTCCCGTGAAGGACCAGCCCCGCGCCGAGCCGTCGCGCAAAGGCGGCCGCGTCGACCAGGGAGAGTGTAGCAGGCCCGGCGGCGGCCCGGGTGAGAATGGTGTTCGCGTCAACAGTCCGGAGGTCGCCCACACCGTCGAGGTTGGCGCTCAAGGTGACCACCAAATCACGCCCCAGGCGCACCAGACCGGTATCTGCCCCGCTCGGACTAAGCGGCAGCACCGCGATCAGCGAAGCCGACGGATCGACCCTTGCTCCTCGCGAGCGGAGCAGGAACCAGCCGATCATCGCGGTCGCGGCCAGTAACAATACCGCCGCAACCCAGCGGCCGCGGTGCCCCCTTCCTGTAAGCGTCCTGCTTGGATTCGCCACCGCTGACCCGGTGCCCTCAGCGGCCAGCTCCTGACGGAACTGGGTGGCGGTCGCGAAACGGTCGGCGGGCACTTTCGCGAGCGCTTTAGCCACTGCCTGCTCCACAGCCAGCGGCACCGCCTCCCGCACCACTCGCAAGCTCGGCATCGGTTCGCTCAGCCGTCGGGCGATAATCGCCTGCGGAGTGGGGCCGGTGTACGGTGGTTCACCTGCCAGCATTTCGTAGAGCACGCACCCCAGCGCGTAGATGTCCGTGCGTGCATCCACTTCTTGTCCCAATGCCTGCTCCGGACTCATATAGGAAGGAGTCCCTACCGACATCCCGGTCTGGGTGAGGGCCTCCCCCCCGGCGGCACGCACTGCCTTGGCGATGCCGAAGTCCGCCACGATCGCGTGGCCGCTCTCCAGCAGGATGTTCTCCGGCTTGATGTCGCGATGGATGACGCCCCGGCTGTGGGCATAGCTTAGCGCGTCCGCCACTTCGCGGGCGATCTGCAGCGCGTCATCCACCGGCAGCTGTTTCTCGCGATCCAGCCGGTCCCGCAGCGACTCGCCTTCCACCAGCGGCATCACGTAGAAAAGGAAGGTCCCCGTCCCGCTGCCCTGCTGGCCCGCTTCCCCGCTATCAAACAGCGGGAGAATGTGCGGGTGGCGCAGATTGGCGGTGGTTTCGATCTCCCGAAGGAACCGATCAGCGCCGAGGGCCGCCGCCAGCTCGGGACGCAGCACCTTCACGGCAACCTGGCGGTGGTGCTTGAGGTCCTCGGCGAGGTACACCGTGGCCATGCCCCCCTGGCCCAGCTCCCGCTCGATCCGGTAGCGGTCGGCCAGGGCGGCGGTCAGGCGATCGATCGTGTCGGTCATGAGTTGATCATCTCACCTCCACGGTGGATATGTCGCCCTCGTAATGGTGCACGGTGAAGAACAATCTCCGGCCATCCGTCGTCCAGTCGGACCGGGGACCCGTGCGGCTGGCATCCCGCTGCCGGACCAGGGTCGTCGGTGGCCCTCCCTGGACCGGCAGCATGATGAGGGTGAGGCGGCCATCGGTTTCGCGCAGCCGGTAATAGATGTTTCGGCCGTCCGCCGACCAGTTCAACTGGCGGCTGGATTGAAACCCCAAAGGAAGTTCATAGAGCCGGGTCGGCGCTCCACCCTGGACCGGCACGATGACCACCGACCCGTCGTGGATCGTTGCGACCGCGCGGCCATCGGGGGACCATGCCGCGAGGCCGGGAGCATTGGGAACCAGCAATCGGGCCGGCCCCCATTGGCCATTGTCGCCGAGCGTCATGACCGCGAGCCAGATGGTGGAGGCCGAGTCCTCGTAGAATGCGATCGAGCGCCCGTCCGGCGACCAGCTCCCGGCATACTCCTGCAGCAGACTGGTGGTGAGTTGGCGCTGGTTGGTCCCATCGCTCGACATCAGCCACAGATCCCGGTTGCCCGACCGGAGCGAGTGGAAGACAATGGTACGGCCATCGGGCGAAAACGCCGCGGAATAGTCGTTGGCCGAATCGGTGGTGAGCTGCTCCGGCTCGGCCCCGGACTGGTCCAGCCGCTGGCGATAAATGTCGGCATTGCCCCGCCGGTCGGAATCAAACAGCAGCCAACGGCCATCGGATGACAGGAACAACCGTTCAATCACCTGGTTCCCCACCGTCACCTGGACGGCCGCTTCATCGGTGATGATCTCGCCCTGGTGGAAGGGCAACACCCGAATGTTTGCTTCCCGCGCCAGGGTGGAAAACGACAACGTCCGACCATCCGCCGAGAGCGCCAGGGTATGGGCATTGAGGCCGGTGGAGATTCGCTGGGGAGCAGCGCTGAGACCGCCGCTGGAGTTGAGCCGGGCGAGGTAGACATCCTTCGCGCCATCTCGATCCGAAATGAAGTAGAGGCCCCGGCTGTCGGGGCTCCAGGCGGGGCTGAGGTTGGTGGACCCGAAAGGCGCAACCGTGTCCGGAGTGCCGCCGGCCGCGGGAATGACCAGGATCAAGCTGGGCGCAGTATTGGCATAGCCGGTCGCCCCGTGCCAGAGCAGGTTGCTGCCTTCGACCAGCGCGATGTGCCGGCCATCGGGTGACCAGCTCACCGAATGCGGGTCGGTCCCCTCATAGATCCTGGTCGGCGCGCCACCCGCGGTGCTGACGTAGACGACATTGCCGATGTCGTAGGCGACCCTGGTTCCATCGGGCGACCAGTCGGCACTGGCGATGGCATCGTTACCCTGCGACTCCACCAGCGTCCTGGGCGACCCACCCAGCGTGGATACCCGGCTCACCCGACGGGTGGCGCCATCGTTGGTGACGAACAGGAGCTCGGCTCCTCCCGGGGCCCAGCGGGGCCGGGTATGGCGGCCAGGCAATGTGGCCGTCAGATCCAGCGCCGGCCCCCCGCTCAGTTGCCGCACGAAGATGTGCGACTGGAAGTAGGGCCCCGCCGAATAGGCGATGAGGCGGCCATCGGGCGAAATGACCGGATCGGTCTCCAGCCCGGACGCGTCGGTGATCCGGCTCTGGCGGCCCAGCGCGACCGAAGGTTGATCATCTTTCCGGAAAACGAGAATCGCAACCGCGGCGAGCGCCCCTGCCAGGAGCAGGGCCACCAGCCATCCGATCATCCGTCGTGGCGCCTTCACTGCCGCGATGGGACGGGTGTTGGTAGGCGTGGTACCGCCGCTCGGCGTGGCCACGGACTCGAGAATCGGCAGCAGCTCCTCGGCCGACTGCGGCCGGTCGGCGGGCTTCTTCTCGAGACATCGCATAATCATTTGCGCCAGCACCGGCGGGCAGGAGGGCCGCAATACGGCAACCGATTCCGGGGTCCGGGTCACGTGAGCGGCCAGCACCTCCTGGGCAGTAGGAGCCACGAAGGGCGGCCGGCCGGTGAGCATCTCGTAGGCCATGACGCCGAACGCGTAGATATCGACCCGGTGATCGGTGTGCGGATCGGCCGCCGCCTGTTCGGGGGCCATATAGCTTGGCGTGCCGAGGGCGACGCCCGCGGTCGTCAGCGAGTGGCGGCCGGTCGCCTCGCTGACCGCCTTGGCGACGCCAAAGTCGGTGACCAGGGCGTGGCGGCCGGAGAGCAGCACGTTGTCCGGCTTGATGTCGCGGTGCACCACTCCCCGTTCATGAGCGTAGGCCAGGGCGTCGGCCACTTCACGGAGGATCTTGGCCGCCTCGGGCACCGACAGCTCCCCCACCCGGGTGAGCCGCCCCCGGAGGGATTCCCCGTCCACGTAGGGCATGACATAGAACAGAAATCCTCCTGCCTCGCCTGAATCGTGGAGCGGCAGGATGTGGGGATGGCTCAACTGCGCCGCGATGCGGATTTCGCGAAGAAAGCGCTCGGAGCCGAGCGAGGCGGCAAGCTCGGGGCGCAGTACTTTCACCGCGACCTGCCGATCGTGGCGGAGATCCTGGGCGAGATATACCGTGGCCATCCCGCCCGAGCCGACCTCCCGCGCGATCCGGTAGCTGCTGCTGAGGGCGGCGGCCAGTCGGTCGCTCATGGCCCGATCCCTTCAACCGCGGCCACCCAGATGTCGGCCTGGTGCTCGCCGGCCACGAAGTAGAACCGGTCGCCATCGGTGTCGAACACCCCCCGGACCGTCCGGGTATCCGAAGAATCGAAGGTGACGATCTTGCGCAACGCCCGGGTGGGAATATCCACGGCCCAGAAGGCGGGGACACCGAGCGAGTCGCGGGAATAGATGTAGAGCGTCCGCCCATCCGGGCCCATGCGGGTCCACCCCACGTTGAACCAGGGAGGGGCCCGGAAAAGAGTGGTTGGGGCTCCTCCGCCGGACGGGACCGAGTTCGCTCTGGTCAAACCGGCCTGCGGCTCCTCGCCGAGATCACTATAGAGATACGCCGTACGGTCGGACGTCATCCCGCTCGAGAGTCCCGGCCCGCGCGGCGACGGCAGCCCCCACGGCGCCATCCTCGACTCCCGGCTGGTCTCGAAGATGGTCATCGCGTCACCTTCCCCGCGGCTGAAGGCCAGGGTGTTATCGTCCGCACCCCACACCGCATACCAGTCGCTCAAGGTGTCGGTCGTGGCCTGCGCCAGGCCGCTGCCGTCGGCCCCGACGGTGAACACGTCGCGGTTCCCGGTCCGGAAGGAATGGAACGAGAGGAGCGTCCCATCGGCCGACCAGTCGGGAGCGAGGTCATCGGAGGGGTCGTCGGTCAATTGTCGCGGCGTGCCGCCGTTGGACGGGACGATGAAGATGTCGGCGTTGCCGTAGAGGTCGGAGTCGTACGCCAGCCACTTTCCGTCCGGCGAGAGCCGTACGACCTCGCTGGCCTGGTTCCCCTGGGTGATTGGCACCGCCGATCGCGCGTTCACGCTCCCCGAAGAAGAGAGCCGGACCATCAAAACATTCAGGTCCCGGCCGTATTTCGAGTAGGCCAGCCGCTTCCCGTCCCGGGAGAGCGCGATGGTATGGGCATCGAGCCCGGTAGTGATCCGCCGGGGCGTTCCTTCCGCATGTCCGTTCCGGCCGACTGGCTGGAGGTAGATATCCCGGCCTCCCCCGCCGCTCGACACGTAGAGAAGGGCGCTCCCACCGGGAAGCCAGACCGGGGAGACATTGAGCGTCGTGGAATCGCTCACCATGATCGGCGTGCCGCCGGCTGCGGGGACCACAAACACCGTGCTCGCCGCCAGGTTGCCGAACGAGGACCCACCGGTGACGAAGTCGGCGTTGCCCCGGACTCCGGCGAGCCAGCGGCCGTCGGGGGACCAGGCCAGCGAATGAGCGTCCCGCACGTGGGCCAGCAGCGTGAGCTCGCTACCATCCGCCGCCATCGTAAAAACGCTGTCGCCCAGCTCGAAGGCGATCCGGGCTCCGTCGGGGGACCATCTGGCGGCCCGCGGTACGCTCCCTCCCCCCGTTACGCTGTAGAGTCGACGGACATCGCCTCCCGTCGGTGGCATCGTGAAGATGCTGACAGCGGCACGATCGTATGAGACGAAGAGGAGCCGGCGGCCGTCGGGGGACCAGTCGGGGGAGATCTGGCTCCCCTCCATCCCCTCGGTAATGTTGACCGGCCGGCCGCCTTCGGCGGGCTGGAGGAAGATCCTGGCGACCCGGTCATTGACACCGAAATACGCCAGGAACTGGCCGTCGGGTGAGATGGCCGGAAGGGCTTCGAGGCCGGGGGCGCTGGTGAGCCTGCTGGTCCTGGTGAGAGTCAGGTCCGGCATGTTCCCACCGCGCCGCGCCAGGAAGACTCCCGCGCCACCCAGAATGACGACCGCCGCTGCGAGGAGCAGGATCCGACCGCGCCGCGGTGAACGGGCAGCTGCCACGCCGCTTACCGGCTGGGTATGGGTCGGCGTCATCCCCCCGCTCGGCGTCATCAGCGGCTCGAGCTGTGTCACCATCTCTTCGGCCGTCTGCCACCGGTCGGCGGGGCGCTTCTCCAGTGCCTTCATTATTACGCCCGAAAGAGCCGGGGAGAGCGAAGGCCGATGGGAACTCACCAGCTCGGGGGCCTGCATTACATGGGCGGCGAGCACCTGCTGCGGGGAGCCTCCGGTAAAAGGCGGTCGGCCGGCGAGGAGCTCATACCCCACGACGCCCAAGGCGTAGATGTCCACCCGGTGATCGAGGTGGGGGTCGGCGCTGGCCTGTTCCGGCGCCATGTAAGCCGGCGTGCCGAGCGCCACTCCCGCGGTCGTCAGCTTGTTCCGCCCGCTCGCCTCGCTCACTGCCTTGGCCACGCCGAAGTCCATCACCAGCGCATGACGGCCGGAGAGCATCACGTTCTCCGGCTTGATGTCCCGGTGCACCACTCCCTGGCTGTGCGCGTGTCCCAGTGCGTCGGCAATTTCTGAGAGCAGGCGGACCGCTTCGTGGACCGGGAGCTCGCCCTGACGCGACAGCCGCTCGCGCAACGATTCCCCCGCGACGTAGGGCATCACGTAGTAGAGAAAGCCGTCGGCGCTCCCGGAATCGTGTACCGGCAGGATGTGGGGATGCTGCAGTCGCGCGGCGATCTCGATTTCCTGGGTGAAGCGCTCGGGCCCCAGTGCCGCGGCAAGGTCGGGGCGGAGGACCTTGATCGCCACCTGGCGGTGGTGCTTGAGATCCTCGGCGAGATAGACCGTAGCCATACCCCCCTGCCCCAGCTCCCGCTCGATGCGATAGCGGTCGGCGAGGGCCGCGGCGAGGCGGTCGGAGGATTTGGTCATGGCGCTAATCGCGGCTGACGTCGCTTCGCGACTTCAATGGAACATCTCCAGTTCTGCCCGAGTAACAACCGAGCCGCCAAGGGGCTTAACGAACCGAATCGCGCAGCGATGGTGGGCCGAGCAGCGACGTGAGTCGCGGCCCGCTCGATGCGATACCGGCCGGCCTGGGCCGCGGCGAGGCGAGCAAGAGCCCTGGTCATGCTCCCGTTTCTTCACGCGGCTGAACGCCGCGACTCGGCAAGATGTCGCTGCGCGACATGCGGGTGTCCGGTACCCTGGCCTGGCGAAGCCACGCACTGCCGAGCAGCGAATTCATTCGCGGGAGGAGGTCGGGCACGTTCGTCATCCTAGTGCGCTCCCATCCTGGCCTTCAGTTCCTCGAACCAGTTCTCCACGAGAATGAAGGTGGGCTTCTCCGGCGCCGTCGCAGCCTGGCGTACCATGATGAAGCGCTTGTCGTCCGGCGAAATGTCGAAAGGGGTGTAATTCTCCGGCTCCCCGAGATAGAGGTCAACGCCCATTCGGAAAAGGACTCGGCGCTCGCCCAGGCCGGGTGACATTCCCCCGGCCACCGGAGTGACCACCATGTTGCGGTTGCCGTCCACAAAGAATATTTCCCGCCCGCCGTGGGCCCAGAGCGGGGCCTGCCCCCCGTCAGTGGACACCTGCCACTTCCCTCCCTCGGTGTTGGGGAAGGGCCGGATGTACACCTCCATCCGCCCGGTCTCGTTCGACTCGTAGGCCAGCCACTTACCGTCGGGCGACAGCGTGGGTGCTGCCTCGTCGAACCCCGGGTTTGCCACCAGGGGCCGGGCAGCGCTGTCCACGCCCGGCCGCAGACCGATGATATCCCGGCCTCCCGTCTGTCCGCCGCGCCCACCGGTCCGCGCTATCAGCCAGGTCCCGTCCCGTGACCAGAATCCCTCGATGATCGGTGTCGGCTTACTCAGGAGCGTTTCATCGGCCCCGGTACCATCGGCTCGGCGCTGGTGGAGAGTGGTGGCGTTGTAGAGGTAGGTCACCGATCTTCCATCGGGCGTCCAGTGGGGCCTTTGCTCTGCAGCCGTGTCGAACGTGAGGCGGGAGAGCGGACCCGCGGGCAGCTGCTTGATCCAGATGTCATCGCCGGAGTTGGTGTTGAGGCCGATGACCAGCCGGGTCCCGTCGGGAGAAAGCGCCCAACCGTTATTGCCTCCCGACTGCGAGAGCCGAAATATCCAGTTCGAATCGACCGGCTGCCGGCGTCCCGAGCGGTCCACCCACACCAGGTCGACTATCCCCCGTGGTCCGCCGATCGCCCGGCCACTCTGCATGATCACGGTACCGGACGAAGAAACTGTCACATTGGGGACGATGCCGACCAACAGGGCGACGCCGCTCAGGACCGGAACCGGCGTGCCGTTGATCTTGAGGCTCTTGAGGTCGAAGGGTACCGCGAGCATCTCGCCGTCCGGGCCCACGAACGCCAGGTGACCGGTGGGGAGGTACCAGCCCTGGAGGACACCCGGGACCAGTTGCCTGGCGCTGTCGGATCGGAGGTCAAACACCCAGAGATCCGCGAACCCGCAGTTGGCATTGCACGCGGTGAAAAGGACGCCTCGGGCACCGGGCAGCGGCGTCACCAGGGCAGGTATTCGCCCAGGCATGGCCTCCGGCTTCTGGAGGACCGTCGTCGAATCGCCGGCCGCGGAGATGCGCATGAGGGCGAATGACAAGGAGGTATAAATCAGCGTACCGTCGTCGAGCCATGCCACGCCGCTAAAGAAGACTGAGTCCGCCAGGGCGATGGGAGTCCCGCCGCCGATGGGCATCTTCTTCAATTGGGCGTTCTGCACGAACGCGATCCACTGACCATCAGGCGAGGTGGTGAATCCCTGCGGAGCAGTGGTGCCCGCGAGCGGCGTAGCCTCGTAGCGGTTCCGTTCCTTGACCCAGAGCTGGGTGCCACCGTTGGCACCCGGCCCCTCATACAGAAACCGGGTGCCGTCCTGGCTGAGGTGTATGCCGCCTTGCGGGACCTGCGAGTCCGGGAAAGCCAGGCCAAATCGCATCATCGGCCGCGGAGACTCGGGCCGCCGCCAGGCCCAAAGGGCCAGCGCGGCACATGCCACCGCCGCGGCGCCCGCTGCGAGCGCCACCTGCTTCCATCGGCCACCGCCGGCAGACGCGCCGAATCCGACCCCGGTCATCGGCCGGGTGTAGCCCGCGTTCGTCAGCGCGTCAGCGAACTCTTTCGCCGTGGCGAACCGATCGGCCGGTAACTTCTCCAGGGACTTCGCCACCGCCGCCGCCACGTTGGGTGGCACCGACTTCCGGGCCTTGGTGACCGGCGCTGCCTCTTCGGTCACGATCTTCATGATGATCTGCTGGGCCGAGGCGCCGGTGTGCGGCGGGTTCCCGGTCAGCATTTCGTACAGCACGCTCCCCAGCGAGTACACGTCGGAGCGCGCGGTGATCTCCTTCTCGGCGGTCGCCTGTTCGGGGCTCATGTAGTGCGGGGTGCCGAGCGAGAGACCGGTCTCGGTCATCCGGCCGCCCGCGGCCGCACTCACCGCCAGCGCAATCCCGAAATCCGCCACCATCGGCCGGCCATCGTGCAGCAGGATGTTCTCCGGCTTGATGTCCCGGTGGATCACTCCGTTCCGGTGAGCATAGTCCAGCGCATCGGCCACCTGGGTCGCGATCCGGACCGATTCATCAATGCCGAGCTGGGTTTCCCGGTCCAGCTTGCTGCGTAGCGTCTCGCCATCGATGAAGGGCATCACATAATAGAGGAATACCTCACCCCCTGGCCCCCTCTCCCCTTCGCGGAGAGGGGGAACCACTGCCTGGCCTGAATCGAAGAGCGGGAGGATGTGCGGATGCTGGAGCGCGGCAGTCGTGGTGATCTCCTGCAGGAACCGCTCGGCGCCGAGCACCGCGGCCAGCTCGGGCTTCAGTACCTTGACTGCGACCTTGCGGTGGTGCTTGAGATCCTCAGCGAGGTAGACGGTCGCCATGCCACCCTGCCCCAGCTCGCGCTCGATGCGGTAGCGGTCGGCGAGGGCCGCAGTCAGCCGCTCGTTCATTGCTGAGCACCCGGCTCGTTCAACCCGGACAACCGCGCCACGGCAGCACGGGCTTCCGTGACCAGGTGCCGCAAGGCCGGAGCCGGCAGATCATAACGCCTGAGGAACTGACGGTAATCCTCCTGCGCCAGCTGGTTATTGCCCCGAGCCTCCTCGATCCGGGCAAGTTGATAGAACGCGAGCGGAGCGACCATCATCGCTTCCCGCGGCAGGCTCTGCGAGGCAGGCCCATCTTCCCAGGTGAGGAGGCGGGCTGCGTCCGCGGGTACTTCAACTCCGAGCGACCACTCGGCGATGGCTAAACGGTCCACCGCCGCGAGCAACGGATGGCGCAGGACGGTTCCGTCATGCATTGATTGCTCCGCCAGCGTCCGCTCGAGCTCGACCAGTATTGCCGCAGCGCCCGGCCGGTTTCCTCCTAGCGCCAGGTCGAAAGCGCTCAGCGATTGTTCCAGCACAGCCGCGTCATCGTCCCCCATCTGGCGTAACGCTTTTTGGCTCACTTTCAGGGCGGCGCGGTCTCCCTGTGATGCCGCAAGAATGCCGTCCACCCATGCAAGGTCGGTCCGGGCTTCCGGCTCCAGTCGTTCCACCGCCTGCACGGCGGACTTCCGCCGGTTAGTGGCGTCTTTGGGTGGGAGAGCGCCTAGCCAAACGCCGAGGACAACCGACCGGTAACGCTGCAGCTGCGCTATGGGGCTGGTAGACATCGTGGCGTATTGGTCGACGGCTACGAGCGCGGAATCCCATGCTCCCCGCACAGCCCAACACCACATGATGAGGTGTCGATGAGCATCGGCCGCCGTCGGAGAGACACCGAGGCGGAGGGTCTCGCGGCTCACCGCAATCTGGGCACCGCAAAACGCAAAGTTAAAGGGAGAGGCGTCGCTGCCGACCTGGTTGGGCGGGTTCGCGGCATTGCTTCGGGCAACGCTATCAACCAGGAGACTGGTGCCGGCCGAGTCCTCGTTCAAAATCCGGCCGATCAGGCGATACTGCAGCATGTCATCCTGTCCTTGATATCCTAACGCAGGTCCGGGCTTGAGCTGTTCCAGGCCTTCATATACTCGGCGGAAAGCTGCCGGGTCCGCGTCCGGCACGGTCATCCACATCAGATGCAGCCACATGTTGATCAACCGGGGGTTGAGCGCGACGGCGCGCTCGAGTGCTGCTCGCGCGTCGGCCCTGGGGTAGCCAAGTAACGGGCCCTCATGCACCAGGTGGTCCCCGTACTCGAACCAGCCAAGCCAGTTATCAGGAAACCGTTCCGTCACCATTCTCGCTCGCGTCAGAATTGAACTGATGTTGTCATCGTATTCCGGAGCGGTGCCGAGCAACATGCGCTCCAGCTCCGGCAAGTCCTGACGATGGCTCAGAAGAGGTTTGAGTATGGTGGTATCCGGTGCCAGGTTGCGGCCCCAGGCATACGCCACGCTGTATCGCTGGTAGGCCAGCCAGAAGGAGGAATCCGCCCCAATCGCCTGAGCGTAGGCCCGAATCGCATCCTCCCATTGACCGTCCACAAAGGCACGCTCACCCTCGAGAAAGGCGCGGAGTCCCGCGACCGACCTCGTTCTGAGTGCTCCTTCCAGACTGGGCGACGGTGGGTCGCCCCGCCGCCAGATCGACCGAAGCAGTTGATGGGCGACTGAGTCCGTGAGCGTCCCCACCGAATCGGGTGAGGCTGTCACCGTCACCTGGGCGAGCGAGCCGCGATCGGTGGTATCGGTCGAGAAGAGGCCGACATCCAACCGCACGTTGGAGCCGATCCGCACCAGGCTGCCGTGGACGATGCTTCCCGCCCCGAAGCGCCGCCCCAGCGCCCGGCCCTCCTCGAGCGAGTAGATCTTATCGGGCTGGCTCGACTGGGCGAGGATCGTCTGGGCATCAACACTGTGGATTTCGGCGACGCCTTCGAGGTTGGCACTCAGGGTAACCACCAGATCCCTGCCCAGCCGGGACAGCTCGGGGTCGGCACTGGCCGGCGCGAGCGGAAGCACCGCAATGACCGACGCGGCGGATGGCGGGCCGCTTGGACGCCGGAGGAACCAAGTGCCTGCGACGCAAAGCACCGCGGCGGCAGCAGCGAGCATCGGCCACTTGCGATACCGATGGCGAATTGGCGAGGAGGAGATCCGGGGAGGACCCGGCGACGCCAGCGCCGCCGCAAAGCCCGCCGCAGTCGGGTACCGGTCCGCGGGGACGCGCGCAAGGGCTCGTGATATGACCCGCTCCAAGCCGGGCGACACCGTCTCGCGGACGACCGAGATCCGGGGCACCGGCTCCATGAGCCGCTTGGCCATGATGGCCCCCGCGGTGGGGCCGGTGTACGGCGGCTCCCCCGCCAGCATTTCGTAGAGCACGCAACCCAAGGCGTACAGGTCGCTCCGGCCGTCGACCGTCTCGGCGCTGGACTGCTCCGGGCTCATGTAGGCCGGGGTACCAATTGCCATCCCGGTCTGGGTGATCCTCTCTCCGCCCGCCGCGCTCACCGCCCGCGCGATCCCGAAATCCGCCACCACCGCGTGGCCGCTTTCGAGCAGGATGTTTTCGGGCTTGATGTCGCGGTGAATCACACCCCGGCTGTGCGCGTAACCCAGCGCGTCGGCCACTTCGCGCGCAATTTGAATGGCGTCGTCGAGGGGAAGCTGTTTTTCCCGGTCCAGCCGGTCGCGGAGCGATTCGCCTTCCACGTACGGCATCACGTAGTACAGGAGGGATCCTCCCTCGCCTCCCGGCTTCCCCGCCTCCCCGCTGTCATAGAGTGGAAGGATGTGGGGATGACGGAGGTTCGCGGTGGTTTCGATTTCGCGGAGGAACCGGTCCGACCCCAGGGCGGCAGCCAGCTCCTGGCGGAGCACCTTGATGGCCACCATCCGGTGGTGCTTCAAGTCTTCGGCCAGATAGACGGTCGCCATGCCCCCGGCCCCCAGCTCCCGCTCGATGCGGTAGCTACGGCTAAGCGCGGCGGTGAGGCGCTCAACAATCGCGCTCATCGATTCGCCGCGTCCACCGCCGCCTTCATCTGTGCCACCCAATTCGGAATAACCCTCAGGTAGGCTACGCTGGTCTCCGCCGGCCCCTGGACGTAGATGATACCGCCGTCACCAGTGGGCCGGTTGGACCAGCCCGAGGTATCGGAGAAACGGGGGTCGCGGCCCCACAGGGTTCCCGGCCCGGCCGGCTCGCCGGTGGTGGCGTCGATCCGCACCTGGTACCACGAGATCCCCGAGCGGTAGAGCAACGTGTTCGACGAAAGCCAAAGGGGCTCGGCTCCCTCCGAGGCCACCTGCCACTTTCGGCTCACCTCGGGATACGACGTGATGATGATCCGGTTTCCCTCTAGCGACTGGTACAACAAGTGTTTTCCGTCCGGGGAAACCGAGCCGAACCGCGCGTCCCCCTGGACGACTTCGCGCGGCGCGGCCGACGGATCCCGCAGGTCCATTCGGTATATGCTCGCATGTTCCCAGGATTGAAGCAGCAGGTCACCTCTTGAGTTGAAATCCACCGCATCCACCGTGGCGGCGGCTGAGTCGGAAGCATACAGCGTGTCCGGGAGCCGGCCGCTCGCCAACGTACCGGAAAGAATTGACCAGTGATTCGAGTCTCGCACGCTGACGACCAGACGATCCCCTGCCGGGCTCCAGAGCGGGTGACGGATATAGTCGGCGCGAAGCCAGGTCTGCTGCTGTCCGTCCCGGAGATCGTAAACCCGAAGCTCCTGGCCATCGGGCGCGAGGACCGCCGCGGCCAGCCAGCGGCCGTCCCGACTCAGATCGAAGCGCTGGAATGTTGCCTCCGGTACCGGCAAAGGCTCGGGGACGCCGCCGGGCCGCAATCGAACGATGCGGCCCACGGTCGCGTCTTTCCCCGGGGCGTACACCAGCGCGCCATCCGCCGTGATCTCGAACTGGCCCTCCCCCACCCCTTCGCGCCGGACACCGGATATCAGCGAGACGGCTCGTCCCACCAGGTCGGTCTTGGGATCATAGGGCGCTGCGCGGAGATCACCCTCGGCCGCGATATACACCAGGTAGCGCTCGTCGACCACCCGCCCGCTGCTGCCGCGCAGAAGCGGGCCGGCGCGACTGTTCGGACTGCGCACCCGCATTTCGCCGACTTGCTTTCCTGTTTCGGGGTCGACGAAAGTGGCGACGCTGTTCCAGTCGCACAGCAGCGCCTTGCGAACCGGAATCCAGCGGCCAAAGGGACATCGCGTGGCTATCGCCTTGTCCTCGATCTTGCCAGCCTCGGAGTCGAGATGGGCCATACGGGTGCCGTCCTGGTGCAGGACGAGCAGCGTGTCGGCCGAGAGCCAGTTGATCGCGGAGCCCGCCTGCCCGGTGAAGAGCCGCCGCGCTTCGCCTCCGGCGACCGGTGACACCATCACCGCGCCGCCGACGAAGTAGGCGACCCGGTTCCCGTCGGGAGAGAGCCGGGGCGCGGTGGCCCCGACCGTTCCGGCGATCGGGCGCACCGTGGCGTCGCGGAGGCCCCGATACCACAGCATCGTCGAATCGCCATGGGGCGCGACGTACACGGCGAACTCACCGTTCCCGGCGACCGAAAGATTCCGGAGCGGGGTCCCATAGGCGTTGGCGGCCGCGGTATAGGCAAACGTTAGGGGGGCGTCACCGGGGAGAGCTACATCGTAGACCCGTGGGCCGCTGGACGCGGGTCGGTGGGTGAAGCTCCGGGCCACGAGGCCGAGAAGTATCAGCACCATCAGGCCAAGCAGCGCGCTGATCTGGCGCCAGGGGCCGGTCTTCGCCGTTGCGGCACGAGCGGCACGGGAGCCGACTGGGGCCGGCCTCGCTCCAGCCAAAGCGTCAGCAAACTCTGCCGCGGACGCGAACCGGTCGGCCGGCAGCTTTTCCAGCGCCGTGAGTACCGCCGCCTCGACGTGCATCGGCACGGTCCTCCGCTGCCCAGTGATTGACGCCGGCTCGGCCGTCATCACCTTGGCGATGATTGCCTGGGCCGTGGGCCCGGTAAACGGCGGCTCGCCCAGCAGCATTTCGTAGGTCATTGCGCCGAGGGCGTAGACGTCCGAGCGAGCAGTAATCTCCCGCTCCCCCATCGCCTGTTCGGGCGACATGTAGTGCGGGGTGCCGAGCGACATGCCCGTCTCCGTCATCCGGCTGCCGCCCGCCTTGCTCGCCGCCAGCGCGATGCCGAAATCGGCCACCAGGGCCCGGCCGTCGTGCAGCAGGATGTTCTCGGGCTTGATGTCGCGGTGGATGACATTGTGCCGGTGGGCATAGTCAAGCGCACCGGCCACCTCGGTCGCGATCCTAACGGCGTCGTTGACCGGCAGCTGCTTCTCCCGGTTGAGCCGGTCGCGGAGCGATTCCCCTTCCACGAACGGCATCACGTAGAACAGGAAGGAATCCGCTTCGCCGCTGTCGAACAGGGGCAGGATGTGGGGGTGCTGGAGATTCGCCGTCGTCCGGATCTCGGAGAGGAAACGCTCGGCGCCGATCACGGCGGCCAGCTCCGGCCGCAGCACCTTGATCGCCACCTTGCGGTGGTGTTTCAGGTCCTGGGCAAGGTAGACGGTGGCCATGCCCCCCTGCCCCAGCTCCCGCTCGAGGCGGTAGCGGTCGGCGAGGGCAGCCGTCAGTCGCCCGAGGCTCACTGCGCCGGCCCCGGGGGTCGAATTCGCGACAGACTCCCGATCCAGTTGTCCACCATCACCAGATTCAGCGGAGACAGGATAGAGGTCTGGCGATACTCCGCCATCACGAATCGCCGGTCATCCGCGCTAACGTCATAGAATCGGCGGTCGATGCTGGACCGGAAACGGTCCCGGAAGAGGGCGCGGCGCTGGCCGACCGAGAACCGGGGCGCCGTGGTGACGGCGACCGCCATCACCTGCGGATCACCGGGCTGCCCGAAATCGGGCCGGGTCCGATAGAACAGCTGGCGGCCGCTGTGGGCCCACAGCGGCTCCTGCCCACCATCCTGGGAGATCCGCCACTTGCCATCAGTCACGTTGGGAAACGGGTGAACATAGACATCCGGGTGTCCCGCCTCATCGGACACGTAGGCCAACCAGCGACCGTCGGGCGAGAGGGCCGGCGCCCACGCATTAGCGCCGGTTTCGCCGAGTGCCTGGGGCCCGGAGTCCAGCCCCGGACGGAACACCCAGAGCCGGCGAGCCCGCGCGGAGTCTTCCGACGACACGACGAGCCAGCGACCATCGGAGGACCAGCTCGCACCCAGAACACGGCCGGGCACCGAGAGCAGCGTACGGGCATTGGTGCCACCGTCCGCGGGTCGGAGCACGACGCTGGGGCCGGAGTCGCTGAAGACGGTAAGCGCGCGCCCGTCCGGGGTCCACAGGGCGCTCGGTCGGCCAGGCGCATTGGGAGTGAACCGGGTGGCCGGCCCCGACCCCGCCGACTTGACCCACACTCGCATGTCGTCCGAATCGCTCTGAAGCGTAACGGCGAGGGTGCCGCCGTCGGGAGCCAGCGAGATCATTGTGCCCGGCGCCAGGATCGGAGCCCAGGCCGAGTCGAACGCCTGCTCCGTCCCGCCCGACGCAACCCACAGGACCCTGCTGGGTCCGACCAGCACACCCTGGCCGGTGGCGTAGACCAAGGTTCCTGCCGCAGAGAGTTGCAGGTAGGCGATGCCGGTCTCATCGGTCCGGACCCCCTCGAGCACCGGCAAGTCCGCCCCGGCGACCGTCCAGGTCCGCCGGTCGAGCCGGGCCACGTAGACCCCGCCGTCGCGGCGGACGTAGAGCAGCCGGCCATCGGGGAGGGACCAGGCCCGGACTGTTTCATCGAGAAGTTTCCGGAGAGTCCCGCTCCGCAGGTCAATCACCCAGGTGGCAATGCTGGTGACACAGTAGGCACTGCACACGGTGATCAGGGCGCCCTCAGACCCGGCCAGCGGAGTCATGGCCACGACGCCGGTCACCCGCTGCTTCCCGGTCAGCGCCCGAACCGGGCCACCGGTGTCCGCCACGGTCGCCAGGCTGTAGTCCGCGGTGTTGAAGAGAATGGTTCCGTCCGCCAGCCAGGCTCCGGCCGTGGAGCTGGAGTTCGCTCCCTCCGCGAGCTTGAGGGCGGTGCCGCCTCGCCGGGGAACTTTCCGCAGCCATCCGTCGCGGGTTACGAAGCCGAGCCAGGTTCCATCGGGGGAAAAAAACGGCACACCGGTGGCCCACATTGTTCCGGCGAGCGGAATGGCGTCCAGCTGATCGCGATCCTTGGACCAGAGTTGCACCACCCCTCCGATCGTGTCCTGGAACACGACCGTCTCGCCGTCCGGAGACAGCGCGGCTCCCGTGGTTGACTTGCTGTCCCCAAAGCCCCGGACCCCCAGCAAGATCCGCTGTCGGGTCACCGCTCCCGGCGCCGGGCGCCGCAGCCAGCCGCCGAGCGCAAGGCCGACAGCCACCAGAAACCCCGCACCCAGCACCAGGGCGATCCGGCGATCGGAGGACCGAGCCGGGCGGACCCCCGGCGTCCCCCGGGTCCGCGTGGTTGACCCGGGACTGCCGGTGGGGGCGAGGAGCGCCGCCGCGAACTCACTGGCGCTGGCAAAGCGATCGGCCGGCAGCTTCTGCAACGCGGTGTGGACCGCATCCGCCACCGGGGTCGGGATCGTCTTGCGCAACGATGTCGCCTCCGCCGGCTCCGCGGTCATCACCTTGGCGACGATGGCCTGCGCGGTCGGGCCGCTGAAGGGCGGCTCCCCGGTCAGCATTTCGTAGGTCACGCAGCCCAGCGCGTAGACATCACTCCGCGCATCCACCACCCGATCGCCCAGCGCCTGCTCGGGTGACATGTAGTGCGGCGTCCCCAGTGACATACCGGTCTCGGTCATCCGGCTGCCACCCACCTTGCTTACCGCCAGCGCGATCCCGAAGTCGGCGACCAGCGCCCGGCCATCATGCAGCAGGATATTTTCCGGCTTGATGTCGCGATGGATGATGCCGTGGCGGTGGGCATAGTCCAGCGCAGAAGCCACCTCGGTGGCGATCCGCACGGCGTCGGGAATCGGGAGCTGGGTTTCGCGGGAGAGCCGGTCGCGCAGCGATTCCCCCTCCACGTACGGCATCACGTAGAACAGGAAGCCCTCACCCCCGGTCCCCCTCTCCCCTTCGTGGAGTGGGGGAACCATTGCCTGACCTGAATCAAAGAGCGGCAGGATGTGCGGGTGATGCAGGTTCGCGGTGGTCTGGATCTCGCTCAGGAACCGCTCGGCGCCGATGACGGCCGCCAGATCGGGCCGCAACACCTTGATGGCCACCTTGCGATGATGCTTGAGGTCCTCGGCGAGGTAGACCGTGGCCATGCCGCCCTGCCCCAGTTCCCGCTCGATCCGGTAGCGGTCGGCCAGGGCGGCGGTAAGGCGAGCGATGGTATCGCTCATGGTTGGGTACCTTTGCGCCGGCCACCCAGCAAACGTTCGAACGGATTGAGCGTTACCGAAAG
>JBDTTZ010000221.1:0-5069 GCA_040008015.1 Gemmatimonadota bacterium | reverse complement strand
ACATGCTCATCGTCATGAAAAATGACGCCCCACCCGCTGATGTTCAGCGGGTGGTGGCCGTTATTGAGGAGATGGGGTTTCAGGCGCGTCCAATGCCCGGAAAGCAGCGGACGACCGTCGGCGTGATCGGGAACGAGGGTCCGGTAGACGCCTCCCGGCTGCTGGGACTCCCCGGCGTGCGCGAAGTGATCCCGGTCACCCAGCCGTTCAAGCAAGTCTCCCGGGAATGGAAGTCGGAATCCACCGTGGTCCGGCTCGCCGGGGGACTTGCCATCGGCGGCGACGAGGTCGTGGTCATGGCGGGCCCCTGTTCGGTGGAGTCCGAAGCGCAGATCATCGCGGCCGCCCACGCGGTGCGGGAAGGCGGCGCGACGATTCTGCGGGCTGGGGCATTCAAACCTCGGAGCTCGCCGTATTCATTCCAGGGACTGGGCCGGGCCGGCCTCAAGCTGCTGGCCCGGGCGCGGGAGGAGAGCGGGCTCCTGATCGTCACCGAAGCCATGGATCCAGAATCGGTGAGTGAGGTCGCCGAAGTCGCGGACATCATTCAGATCGGTGCCCGGAACATGCAGAACTATTCCCTGCTCAAGAAGGCGGGCCGGGCCGGCAAGCCGGTGCTGCTGAAACGCGGCATGGCGGCCACCATCCAGGAGCTGCTGCTGTCGGCCGAATACATCCTGGCCGAAGGCAACCCCGACGTGATCCTGTGTGAGCGGGGAATCCGGGGATTCGACACTGCGACCCGCAACCTTTTCGACCTCACCGCGATCCCCGTTGTCCACACGGCCTCGCACCTCCCCATCATCGCGGATCCGAGCCACGGCACCGGTCATCGCGACATGGTGATTCCGATGGCCCGGGCGGCAGTGGCTGCCGGCGCGGATGGCCTGCTGGTCGAGGTTCACCCGACACCCGATCGTGCGCTCTCTGACGGTGCCCAGAGCCTCTACCCTGAACAGTTCGACAAAATGATGCGGGAGATCCGCCACATCGCCGACGCTATCGGCCGCCGGATCGCGGAGCCCGCTGCATTGGGAGCATAGGAATGAGAAAACTTCTGTTGTTGGGTGCGCTGGCCGGTTTCCCCGGTGCACTGCTCGCCCAGGATGCCGATCAGGTGATGGAACGGACCGCCCGGGCCTATCGCGGGCTCACGTCATTCAGCGCGGACTTCTGGCAGGTGATCGATGACGCGATGCTGGGAACGTTCCGGAGCCGCGGGCATCTGATCCAGGCGGGGGACGACAAGCTCGCCATGCGTTTCAGCGACCCGGCCGGCGAGGCGATCGTACTCGACGGGCACGATGCCTGGGTCTATACCCCAAGCACCACTCCGGGCCAGGTCATGAAGATCGCCATCGCCAACCTGCCGGAGTTTTTCAACCTGAGCCGGCTCCTGACCGAGCCGTCGCGCCGCTTCGAGGCGAAGGGGCTGCGTCAGGAACGGGTCAACGGGCGCCTCACCGATGTGGTAAGCCTGACACCGAAGGATCCCAACCTTCCTTTCTCCGAGGCGACAATCTGGGTGGATCGCGAAGACGGACTCCCCAGGCGGCTGCGTTTTCAGGAGCGCACCGGGGGTGTGCGTACCCTGACCTTCACGGACGTGCGCAGCAATGAGCGGGTGTCCACGGCGGCATTTACCTTTGTGGTCCCCGCCGGCGTGAGAGTCGTCGACCAGATGTAAGTCGGAACGGACTTTCAGGAACGTCCGTCGAGTAGTGCCTCCACCTGTTGCGCTCTCTCCTCGGTCAGCCCGGCCGCCCGGGCGACCCCCAGCACCGCCAGCCCCACAATCCGATAAAGCTCGCGATCTCTCGCGCTGAGCGCGGCGAGGTGAATTCGCAGCGTCGCGAGGTCACCCCGCCGGATTGGGCCAGTGAGAGCCTGGAGCGGACCCATCGCCGCCAGGTTCGCCATGGCACCCTCCATCAGGGGCTGGTACATCCGGATCGCGATGTCCGCTGGAATTCCCGCTTCACCGGCGATACGCTGCGCCACTCCCAGGAGCCCGATGGTGTAGTTCGCGACCAGGACCGCCGCGGCGTGGTACTTGGCTTTCGCCCCGGCCGGGATGATGAAGCTCTTCATCTCGAGCAGCTTGGCCAGCTGGGCTCCCATCTCCTGGGCCCGCGCATCGCCCTCCAGCCCGGCGTACGCGCCTCGCAGCCTCTCTGCAGCCCCCTCGGGGTTCGCCACGGTCTGGAGCGGATGAAAGGACCCCAGCGCCGCCCCGGTCGGCTCCAGGGGCGCCAGGACGCTCTTGTCGAGCGGGCCGGCCAGGTGGAGAACGACCTGGCGTTTCTCGAGGACGCCGAGTCCGGCCAGCTCGGCGGCAAGATCGGGTACCGCGGCGTCGGGGGTGGCGAGTATCACCACGTCAGCGGCCCGCAGCGCCGGCCCCCAGGCATCCGCCTGGAGATTGAAGGGTGGAGTGACGTCTTGTGCCCGGCGCCCCAGGATGGTCACGCTCTGGCCCCGAGCGGCGAGCGCGCCCCCCAACCCCTGGCCCATTCGACCCGCACCGACCACGGCGATACGCAGCACCGAACCCGCCACTACCCCTCCTTGTTGGTGAGCCGATTCGAACAATAGTGACCCATGACACAGCCTCCGCTTTCACTCTGGCTCAGTGTGTACCGTGCGAGCCGGATTCGCAAGAAGGTCAAAGGGGCTCTTTCAATCACGCGTACTGTAATCGGAGGTTATCGATGAAGCGGGTTGCCACATTACTGACAGGTGCTGGTCTACTCCTAAACTTAGCTCTTCCCGTGGCGCTTCATGCCAGCGACGACTGGCAGCTGCTGGGCAAGAGAAATGTCGGCCGGGCCGCCGAAACGGACGGAATTGATGTCGGCCTTCGGAATGGTCTTTACAACGCCATCAGGATTGACGTCAATGAAGGCACTGTGGAGATGTACAACATCCGGATCAAGTTCATGAACGGTGAGGATTTCTCTCCCGACACCCGGCTGGTGTTCAAGGAGGGGGAGCGTACCCGGGTCATTGACCTCCCGGGGGACGCCCGCGGCATCCGCCGCATCGAGTTCACCTATCGGAATACCGAGCTCCGGGGCCAGGCGGTGGTGAGCGTGTTCGGCCGCGAGACTGGGGGAACCCCGGACGGGGCGCCGGCGGGCTGGGATCTCGTAGGGTCCCGGGAGGTGAGCTTCCAGGCCGAACATGACGTCTTCGAAATGCCGGGCACCAAGTCGTACCGTTCGCTGATGTTTCAGGTTGGCGGCGGCGATCTCGACATGTTCAACGTCAAAATAACCTTCGCCAATGGCGAGACGTATTCACCGGATACCCGGTTCCATTTCGACAGCAATACCCAGAGCCGCACCATCGATCTTCCCGGAGCGCTCCGCGATATTCGGCGCATCAATTTCTACTATCGCAGCGTGAAGGGCGGCGGGGACGGCCACGCCACCATCAAGGTCTTCGGCCGCAAGTAGGATCGGTTGTTCGACCGACCGTGCCGCAGCAAAACGGGAGCATCCATGGATGCTCCCGTTCTGTTACCGGATACGTTGCTTGAGTCAGTTGGCCGGAGAGCGAGTGGATCCCGTCAGGCCCAGCAACGCCTGCGGGGTGCTCGCCCTTTCCAGGAGATTGATCGCCTCCTGGACCTGCTTGTCGTCGTGGGACCGGCGGCGAAACTCGGCCGGACGGCCGAACACATAGCGGGAGATCTCATAGGCCAGGTTCTGGTCCAGGAAACGCCCGGCGTGGGCCATGATGTCTTCAGTGAAGGTGATACCCTTGCTGCGCAGCCGCCGCACTGCTTCCGATTTCATTGCCGGCGTCACGCTGAAATCCTCCATGGTGACCGCGTGGTCCCGCTTGAGATCGAGAGCATACGTCGTTAGCACGTCGCGATACTCCTGGGCCTTGGACCCGATGGCCGCGATAAACGACTTTTCTCCCGAGGTCGTGGTATCCTGGCGCAGCACGATGTCGGGCACGATGCCGCCACCGCCCCGCACCGTCCGGCCGGCATCGGTATGGAAGAGCGGAGCCGTGGAATCGGCGGGCGCCCCGGTACCGCTGTCGCGCTCCGCCATCAGGAACTGGTCTTCCTCGTCCCTGGCGATTCGCTGGATGGTGCGGCCGCTCGGCGTGTACCACCGGGCGGTGGTGAGCTTGAGCGCGACGTTGTCGCCCAGGGTGAACAGGGTCTGAACCAATCCCTTGCCGAAAGTCGGAGTGCCGACCACCACCGCACGGTCGTGATCCTGCAGCGCGCCGGCAATGATCTCCGCCGCGCTGGCGCTGCCCTCATTCACCAGTACCACGATCGGCAGGTCAGGCCACTGCTGCCGGGCATCGTCGAAGAAATCCTTGCTCGAATTCCGCGCCCGCCCCTTGGTGGAGACAATTTCCTGCCGCGGGTTCAGGAACAGGTCGGCGACCTTGACGCCCTGATCGAGCAATCCGCCGGGGTTCCCCCGCAGATCGAAGATCATGGACTTCATGCCTTTCTGAATCATGGAAGTGATCTCGGCCTGCAGCTCGGAAGCCGACGACTCACTCACCGGGTTCAGAGAGATGTAACCGACTCCGCCGTTGAACAGGGTTCCGGCGGGAACCGAGCGGAGGTGAATCCGGGCCCGGGCAAGCTCGAAATTGAGCGGGTCGTTGATGCCGGCCCGCTCGACCTTGATCAGCACCTTGCTCCCCGGCTCCCCGCGCAACGCATTTACCGCTTTGTCGTTGCTCCAGCCCTGGGTCGATTTGCCGTCCACCTCGATGATCCGGTCACCGGTCTCGATGCCGGCCTGCTCGGCGGGAGTATCGGGCAGCGGGGCCACCACGGTGATCCAGCCATCCCGCACGTCTATCTGGATTCCGAGGCCGCCGTAGTTCCCCGTGGTCGTCTCGGTCAGCTGCTGATAGTCGTCGTCAACCAGCAGGACGGAATAGGGATCGTGCAGCTCGGCCAGCATGCCGTCCGTGGCCTTGCGATACAGCGTGCTTTCGCTCAGGGAATCGACGTAATACTCGCTCACGTGAGAGAGCACGTCGTCAAACAGGCGGGCCTGCTGGTAGACGTTGCCGTCCGCCGC
>JBDTTZ010000220.1:0-4477 GCA_040008015.1 Gemmatimonadota bacterium | reverse complement strand
TATGACTGGGCCGGGAACGTGCTGAAGACCCAGACGGCCGCCCAGCGCGAGGCGCCGGCCAACCTGTTCGGGAAAACGATGCCGACCTGGCAGGTCTGGGACGAGATCCACCAGCACACGTTCTGGACCGCCGGCCAGATCGTGGCCAATTTCCGGAAGCACGGCATGGCGCCTCCGGGATTCGGATTCTTTTAGTGGGCTGATGGCTGATAGCTGACGCCGCACCAGGGCGTCAGCTATTCGCCTCCCGCTCTGTTCCCGCAGGATCATCTCCATCTCGATCTCTGCAACATAGGATATGTTGCTAAGCTCACCGTTCAGTAGATTTCGGAATCACGAAATAGTTCTCGTCCACCTTGAAATCGGCCGTGTTCGTAAGGTGCAGCTCTGTGGTCTGCCAGGTTTCCGACGGGTGGATGACGTTCCAGGTCGAATCGGCGACCCTCGCCCGGATCGGCATGTCGAATCCGGGGACCACGTCGCTCCAGCGATACGACAGCGTGCTGCCCGCGACCTTGTATTCGAAGACCGGGACCTTGGTGGTGGTGAGATACTGCTGGAAGATCTTGCTCAGGTCGACACCCGCCTGCTGGCTGATGTAATCCTGGATCTGCTTGCCGGTCACGGTCTGGTGCCAGAAGGTATGGTTCATCCCGCGCAGAATGCCCCGCCACTTGTCATCATCACCCACGATCTGCCGGATGGTGTGCAGCATCTCGCCGCCCTTGGGGTACATGTCGCCGGAGCCCTGGGCATTCACCCCGTACGCCGCCGGGACGATCGGGCGATCGTTCCGTACCCCGCGCCGGTTTCCGATGATGTACTGGGACCCGGCCTCCTTGCCGAACAGGCACTCGGTGTAAATCCCCTCGGCGTAATTCGCGAAACTCTCGTGTACCCACATGTCGGCCAGGTCCCGGGTGGTCATGTTGTTGCCGAACCACTCGTGCGCGCTCT
Organism: Gemmatimonadota bacterium; assembly: GCA_040008015.1. GTDB lineage: Bacteria > Gemmatimonadota > Gemmatimonadetes > Gemmatimonadales > GWC2-71-9 > DASYPP01. The sequence continues at coordinate 3,520 of JBDTTZ010000220.1, read as the reverse complement.
CGTGCACGATGATGAAGTCCCACTTCATTCCCAGTCCGGTGGCCGACGCGTCCCGGCCCTGGTACCCGTTGGCGAAGCGGTTCCCGTAGGCGATCGCGCTCTGGTGCTCCATGCCGTTGTTGGAGACCTCGACCAGCTTGTAGCCGTCCTCGTACCAGGGATACGGCCCGAACCAGTGCTCGAAACACTGGAGCATGCTTCTGGCCTGCGGGAATTGGCGCTGAGCAGCCTCGAGGTGGTAGTCGAGCGGATAGTAGTCCATGGTGAGCGGGCCCCGCTCGCCGTAGTACAGATCGCTGAAGTGCGCGTAGTGTCCGGCCGCCACTGCGATCGCGTAGTTGTTGATCGGGTTGGTAACCGCCCACTCCCAGGTGGTGGTGCCATCTCCATTCGGGGTGGTTTTCCGGAGCCGGCCGTTCCCGACATAGATCAGCGAATCGGGAATGGTCGCCGCGACCCGCTGGCTGTCCGGCTCGTCGGCCTGGGTGTCCTTGTTGGGCCACCAGACACTGGCGCCCATGCCCTGGTCGGTGGTGACCACCCAGGTCCGGCCCAGGCTGTCGGCTCCCCAGGTAAACCCTCCCTGCCAGGGCGGGCGCTTCGCGACCTGGGGCCGGCCGTGGTAATACACCGTGATGGCCCGGAGGCGGGCACTCGGCGCCGCCAAGGCGGGCAGCGTGATAAACCAGGCGTTGCCGTCTCGCCGGGCCGGGAGCCGCCTGCCATCGGCCAGCGTGCTGTCCACCTCGAGCGGGGTCATCAGGTCGATCTGCAGCTGCCGGCCGGGCCTGACCACCCGGTAGGTGATCGTGTTGGATCCGCGAATACTGCTGTCGGCCGGATTGATGGCGACATGGAGATCATAGAACGTCACGTCCCACCAGGATCGGCCCGGCGTCGTGAATGAACCGCGCAGGGTATCCGCGTGGCTGAAGGCCGAATCCTGTGCCCCAGCCGATGCGCAGGGAATGAGCAGAAGGGAGAAAAGGGAAAGCCGCCGCATCATTGCCAACCGGTTAATTGTGGTGATGGCGGCGCGCTGTGCGCGCCGGTGCCGGCCATACCCGACCGAAGATAATGCCCAGCAACACCGCCCAGACCTGCGCACCCTGAACCAGTCCGTTGGCCAGGGGAATCCATCCCGCTGTCGCAATCATGAGGGCCACGATCATACCGGCCCGCACCCGCGCGGGCGACAGGGGAGCCCCGGTCAGGTCGCCGGTCGAGGTGAGCTGGCGGGTCCCGGCGATCACCACGACGAACCCGGCGGCGATGACGGCCAGTACCCATAGCACCCACCGGCTCTCGACCGGCACGACGGGATTCCACGCCACGCCGATTGGCAGGGCCCCCAGCGAGGCGAGCACCAGGCAGACTATCGCGAAGATCCACTGGCGCCTGAGCCCCGGTTCCAGGGTCGCGTCCAGCGCGAACGCGACCGCCGCAACGACGGCCGGCAGCGGGTTTCGATTCGAGTACATCGTCCATGCGACCAGCAGAACGATTGCCACCGAATCCATGGGGGTGGCCGGTATCCCAACGGTGCGATTGAGGATCCGCGCCAGCGTGATGGTGAGGAATACCAGCATGATGCTGGTATGCGGGATCCACAGGAAGGCGGCGTACGCGAGCGCCATGCTCACGAAGGCGGCGGGATTGTCGTCCGGCGCCACCTCCCGGGCCAGGGCCCAGGAAACGAACGCGGTGCCCAGTCCGCCCAGGCCCGCGAGCAGGAGGTGCCACCCCTGCCCGCCACGGACGAGCGCGGCTCCGGCCGCGCCCAGACCGGCGAGGGGCAGGATGATCAGAACGGCCCGGTTGGTGGGGTAGCGTGGATCGAGCGGGCGATTGAGGGAGGAGCGGGGACGCTTCATGTCGGCGAGAGAGTATCGTTTGATGCCACGCTTCGCCAGTGTCAACGCGGCTCTACGGCGTGGTGCTGCTGATGGCGGCGATCGCCTACACCATACTGACGCTGACTATCATCGCGAGCCAGGGAGAACACTCAACATCGAAGCCAGGCTGGAGTAGGCCGGACTCACCGGCTCGCCGTGACCTCCTGGGTCAGCGGCGGGGTGCGATAGACCCGGACATACGGCAGACCGTCGGCGTCTTCCCACGTCCCCAGGATGTAATCGGAACCCAGCTCCAGCAGCTGCATCCGGGCCGGCAGCACCAGCCGGGCGCGCACCGCGCCGGTCGAGTCGAACACCGTGTGGCGCTGGGGCTCGTCCGGCATCCCGAAGTGCTGGACCCACAGGTTGCCGTCCGGGTCCAGCCTGATCTGCTGGAAGGGCGGCAGCCGCTCGGCATAACGTGCCGTCTTGATCCACCCCTCCACCTGGTCTCGCATCGGGGCCGGAATCCGCTCCGCATTCTCCGCCACCTGCTCCAGGTTCCGTTCCTGCTGGGCTTCCCGCATCGGCTGGGTGACCGGGACTTCGGGAGCCGTGGCGCGAATCAGCCGGAGCAGCTTCCGCTGGTTGTCGTACACCGCGATTTCGTAGCGCGCATTGTCCCCGACATAGATCCGGTTTCCCTTGCCCGCCACCGAGGTCAGGTGGCCGAATTGCACCGTCATCGGGCTGGGGAAGTTGCGACCGCCGAAACTGACATTCACGGTGTACATCTCGATCCCGGGGAAGGGACCCAGGGTGTCCGGCGGGGTAGAATCCGCGGGGATCAGCAGCACGGGCTGCGGGGGCCGAGCCGCGGCGTCTCCCTTGGGAAAGCTCTCCTGGTTGAACGAAAACCCGATCGCGACGATCACCCCGTCATCGAGCCGGCCCATGGGCTGGAGGAATCCCTGTTTCGCGAGATCGGACTGGTGGGCGAAGTTGCCGGACGGATCGAAGGTGGAGAGCCGGCGGGACACCAGGTCGTACACCAGCAGGGAATCCTCCGGCGTGGTCCATAGCAATCCGATTTCCTGAAACTCTCCCGGGCCCTGGCCCTTGCGCCCGACCTGGCGGAGGAAGTTGCCGGTGGAGTCGTAGAACCGGATCACGCTGGTCTTGCCGTCAGCAATGGCGATCTGTCCGCTGGGTAACCGGGCGGCGGCCCGGACTTCGCCGAAGTCATAGTCGGGTCCCTTGCTGCTGCCCCCGATCGTGAGCACCGGGAGCGAGTCCACCACTACTTCCGGCGCGGCGGCGGCGGTCGGATTCTCCACGATCGAGATCCCGGCGCTGTCTCGCACCACGGCGCTGGAGTGGGAGCCCTTGTCCTTGCTGCAGGACGCCAGCAGCAACGAGAGCGCGAAGACGGCGGCGGCAGATCGTGGCATGAGGGCCCGGGAGCGGAGAAAATCAAACATCCAGGTTGCTTACGTATTTGGCGTTTTTCTCGATGAACATCCGGCGCGGCTCGACTTCGTCTCCCATAAGGTCCTCGAAGAGCTGGGAAGCCTGGACCGCCTCGTCCATCGTGACTCGGAGAATGGTGCGCTTGGCAGGGTCCATTGTCGTGCTCCAGAGCTGGGTGGGGTTCATCTCGCCCAGTCCCTTGTACCGCTGGATGT
>JBDTTZ010000219.1:0-2917 GCA_040008015.1 Gemmatimonadota bacterium | reverse complement strand
CCAGGGCGGTCCGCCGCTCCCGGATGGTGACCACCGGGACCGGGGCCTCGGGAGAGAGCCGCTCGGTGTCCCCGATCAGGTAGCGGTCCAGCATCACGTCGCCGACCACCACCACCCGGCGGCCCTTCAACTTGTCCAGCAGGTGGACGATCCGGTCGCGGGAGATCGGGGGAAAGGGAGTGTGCCTCACGGTACCGTTCCCCGTTTCACCAGGCCGGCGGTCACGAACAGCCTTCCCTCGAACCGGCTCAGCGTCTGGCCTTCGACGTGGTTGTGATTCATGATCCGATGATACCCGAGGTCGGCGCTGATCCGGAAGTGGGGGAGGCTGCCATTCACCCGGACGGCCGCGCGATAGGTTCGCTCGACGGTCCCGATGAAGAGCTGGGGCGTGGAGCCGAGCCCGCCGCCCGAGGGGTATGGGGCATTGATGTCGCCTTCCCCCTGGCGCAGCATGCTGAGCTCGGGGGACAGGAGCCAGCGCCGGGCCACCGGCAGGGTGACCTGGAGGGTGAGCTGGTCGTCGTCCGCAAAATTCCGCCCGATTCCCACCCCGCCGTCGGTGAAGTCCTGGAACTGGCTGTCGAAGGTCCGAAAGGCGAGGCTCGAGGCCTGGGTGTAGAAGGCTCGCCAGGAGTTTCGCCGTCCCAGCGGTCCAAAGCCCATGACGGTCAGCGCCCAGCGATCCGGATTTCGATCCGGCGCTCCGCGATCCTTATAGGTCAGGTCGTCCAGGGCCAACTGGCTCTGCAAGGTGACCTGGCCCAGCTTCCACTCTATGTCGGCACCCAGCATCGAATTGGTTTCCTGGCCCAGGCCGTAGGCATTTTCCAGGAAACTCAGGCTCAGCGGGTTGCGAAGCCGGGCCTGGTAGGTGCGATCCACCCCGGCGAACACCACGGTCTCCCAGAAGGCGAGGTAAAACCGGCGTGATAGCCGGGCGCCCAGCCGGTGGGCAAAGAAGTAACGGTGCACCAGTGCATTGGCCGAGTCGCGCTCATCGCGAAGGTCGCTGGCGAGGGCCTGGAACCGCACCGCTCCGGTTCCCACCTCGAAGCCCAGCTCGGGCCGGCCGTAGCCGTAGTTGCTGAGCGGAATGCCGGGGAGACCTACCGGTCCCCAGTTGCGATCGAGCTGTCCGTAGAGCAGGCGGGCCCAGCGGAACTGGGCGCTGATGTACGCGTCCGCCTGGCGGGCGGCAACCTCGATATCCTTGCGACCGGGCCAGTCCGGGTCATCGATCAGGCGCGGCTCCACCACCGGGCGGCTGACCAGCGCAAAACTCCCGAAGACCGCTTCCAGCCCCAGCTCGCCGTAAGGCTGCGCCCCATCGGGGCCCGCCGGGTGCAGCGGGTCCCGTCGCGCGTGGGTATAGGCCTGCACCCCCAGCCGAGGCTCGATGCGCCACGTGGGGCCACAGGCCTGGGCGCCCGCGCATGCATCGCCATACCGGTCCAGCAATCGGGCGATCAGAGCGGTATCACCGGCCTGCGCCGAGTCCGCGCGGGCCAATGCCTGCCGGATGTCCGCCCGTCGAAACGGGCGGACGAAAGGCGACGGATCCGTCACGTCGCCCCGTGCGATCAGGTGCTCTACAAAGGGAAGGCCCGGATCGTCCAGGGGGACATACGGCGAGGCCTGGGCGGCCAGGGGAGCGGAGCCAGCCAGGAGAATGGCCGTCCCGCAAGTGACGAAACGCATGGAAGGAATACTACCTCACTAATTACCTTTGTGCCCTATGTCTGACCTCCGAATCGAAGCCACGCGCGGGGAGCTGGTGGAGTCGGTCCATCGGGTCTCGGTGGCGGTGGTGGACCGGACCGGCCGGCTGGTCGCGGAATCGGGCGATCCCGACCTGGTCACCTTCTGGCGGTCCGCCGCCAAGCCGTTCCAGGCCATGCCGGTGGTCATGGATGGCGCGGCGGACCAGTTCGGCCTGACGTCGCGGGAGCTGGCCCTCTGCTGCGCGTCCCACTCCAGCGAGCCGGAGCACCTGGCGGCCACGGATTCGATTCTGAACAAGCTCGGCCTCCCGGAATCGGCGCTGGCCTGCGGGCCCCATACTCCGCTCTCGCCGGTGGTGGCGGAAGACATTGCGCGCCGGGGCATCAAGCCGACGCCGCGCTGGAGCAACTGTTCCGGCAAGCATTCCGGCATGCTCGCGCTGGCGCTGCATCACGGCTGGCCTACCGAGGGCTACAATGTCCTGGGCCACCCGGTGCAGGAGCGGATCCTGACCGAGGTCGTGCGCTGGACCCAGGTGAGCCGGGATGACGTGTTCTCCGCGGTCGATGGCTGTAACACCGTCTGCTTCGGGTTGCCGCTGCGCGGGATGGCGACGGGGTACGCGGGGTTCGCGACATCGGCGGAACCCGCGGCGGTGCGGCTCCGGGAAGCGATGACCGGGAATCCGGGCATGGTCGGCGGACGGGCCCGGCCCTGCACCGACCTGATGGCGGCGTTCGGCGGCCGGCTCATCGCCAAGATCGGCGCCGAGGGCGTGTACAGCGCCGCGCTCACCGAGCACGGACTCGGAATTTCGCTCAAGGCGGAGGACGGCGACATGCGAAGCGCGCCGAGCGCTCTGGTCGCGGTACTGGGGCGCCTGCTCGACCACGTGGGCGACGGGTCGGGATCGGTCGCCCTGGAGTCCAGCGGCCATCATGACCGGATTTCCATTCGTAATACCCGGGGGATTGTGACCGGACTCCTGCGCGCGGTGGGCGATCTGCGTTTTCTTTGAGGGGTGCCAGGTGAATCGGGTACCAGTACTTCGCAGCTGAGGATGTAAACTGATGGCGAAACAGGACGGGCTGGACAAACACACGCTGGTACTGGTGCGGCTCGCGGCGGCGGTCGCCCAGGGCTACGAGCCGGAGCTGAGGGGCCGGATGGAAGAGGCCCGCCAGGCGATGGT
>JBDTTZ010000218.1:0-12809 GCA_040008015.1 Gemmatimonadota bacterium | reverse complement strand
GAACGTCGTGAGACAGTTCGGTCTGTATCCGTCGTGGGCGTAGGAGTGTTGAGGGGTGTCGTCTCTAGTACGAGAGGACCGAGACGAAGCGACCGCTCGTGTACGGGCTGTCCCGCCAGGGGCAGCGCCCGGTAGCGATGTCGCGCGGAGATAACCGCTGAAAGCATCTAAGTGGGAAACTTCCCCCAAGATGAACACTCCTAGAGCTTCGGCTCTCTAAAGGGCCCAGGGAGACTACCTGGTTGATAGGCCGCAGATGCAAGGAGGGCAACCTCTTCAGTCGAGCGGTACTAATCGCCCGTGAAGTTTGATCTCTCCAAATTAGATTCCGCCTTCTATCCGTTGTTCCCTCAATTGCCGATTTATCGCCGCAGGCGCGCACAACGCGCCCCGGCATCAAAACGGCTGACGACTAGCGCGCAGGGGCCACACCCGTTCCCATTCCGAACACGGTAGTTAAGCCTTGTAGCGTCGATGGTACTATCACTGAGAGGTGATGGGAGAGTAGACCGTCGCCAGCCTTTCCTTCGAAAGCCCGGTCTCTCTTTGAGACCGGGCTTTTGCTGCTTGGAACCCGACCCGCCACGAGCTGGAAACCTTGCCCGATTATCCGGCGGCGGCTATGCTCGGGCATGGCCATGCCGAGACGGCGTCACCCTTTCCAGCTCCTCGGAACTTGCTGGGTTCTCGGCGCCCTGGCCTGTGCTACCAGCGCCGACAGCCCCGACCCGATTCGCATTCTCTTTATCGGCAACAGTCTGACGTATACGAACGACCTGCCCGGGATGGTCGCGGCGCTGGCCGATTCCGCCGGCTCGGGTCCGGTCGAGGTGGCAAGCATCGCCTTCCCCGACTATTCCCTCGAAGACCACTGGAATCGGGGAAACGCGCTCGCCGCGATCCGCCAGCAGCGCTGGAGGTTCGTGGTGTTGCAGCAGGGGCCGTCCATCTTCATGGCGAGCCCGGTCGGACTCTACCGCTCCCCGTCGGACCAGACTCGGGATCACCTCCTCCTCTGAGCGGGACGCTTCGGGGAGGAGATCCGACGGTACGACGGTCTGCCGGTTCTATTCATGGTCTGGCCGGACTCCACCGCATTGGATGGTATGCCGGCGATCCACCTGTCCTACCAGCTTGCCGCCGACAGTGCCCATGGCCGGTTCGCTCCGGCCGGAGACGCCTGGGTCGCGGCCTGGGTACGCGATCCCTCGCTGGTGCTTTACGAGCCCGACAACATTCACCCCGCTGCCGACGGGACGTACTTGGCCGCGCTCACCATCTTTGGAGTCGTCTTCGATCGCTCGCCCATCGGGCTGCCCGCCAGCGTCCGCACTCCCGATGGAGTCACTTATCAGCTTTCCCCAGCCCGGGCCAGGCTCCTGCAGGAGGCGGCCGCCGCGGCGATTGCAGCGGGAGGGGGATGATCGGTGGTTAAGCCCGGCAGCGCGGAGGGGCACGAGTAGCGTCGATGGTACTATCACTGAGAGGTGATGGGAGAGTAGACCGTCGCCAGCCTCCCCTTGAAAACCCGGATGCCGCCAAGGTTCCGGGTTTTTTCGTGTCCCCCTTTATCTTCCACCCATGAATCCGATCGATCACTGGATCTCCCTGCTCGGCAACGGCCCCGGAACGGTGCTCGTCGTGGCCCTGCTCCTCGGCCTCCGCCACGCCACCGATCCCGATCACATCGCCGCCGTCTCCACCCTGGTCCTGGCCGATCAGAAGGAGGGAGTGCGCCGCGCCCGCATCCTCGGCACCGCCTGGGGCCTGGGCCATGGTGCCACGCTCCTGCTCTTCGGGCTGCCCATCGTCCTGTTTCGGAAATACCTCCCCGAGCCGGTGCGCCAGGGAGCCGAGGTCGCCATCGGCATCATTATCGTGGTGCTGGCGATCCGCCTGCTGCTCCGCTGGCGCCGGGGGTACTTTCACGCCCACATCCACGTCCACGAGGGCATTTCCCACGCCCATCCTCACCTGCACGAGCACCCCAGGAGCGAAACGCACCCGGAAGTCCACCAGCACCGCCACGCCGAGGCCATCGGCCGCTCCCCCGCCGCGGCCTTTGGCATCGGGCTGGTGCACGGGATCGGTGGCTCCGCCGGCGCCACGCTGCTGCTGGTGAGCGCGGCCCCCACGACGGCGTCGGGGGTCCTGGCCCTCCTGCTCTTCGCGATCGGGACCGCGGTCTCGATGACGCTCATCACCGCCTGGTTCGGCGCGCTGCTGACCCGCGGACCCGCTGCCCGGAAGTTGGAGCTGATCATTCCCACCCTCGGCATACTCAGCCTGATCTTCGGCGTCTGGTATGGTCTGGATGCCATTGCCTGACGAGATCGCCACTCGCTGCGGGCATATCGCTCTGGCCGGGCTCCCCAACGTGGGGAAATCCACTCTCCTGAACACCCTGGTCGGCCAGCATCTGGCGATCGTCAGCCCTAAGCCCCAGGCCACTCGCCTTCCAGTGGTAGGGGTTCGAACCGACGGCGACATCCAGTACGTCTTTCACGATCTGCCCGGCCTCCTGGATCCCGGGTACCTGATGCAGGAAAGAATGCGAGCCGCCGCGCTCGAGGAATTGGACAAGGTTGACCTGATCCTGCACCTGCATCCGGCACCCGAGGCGCCGGCGCCCGACTTCGCCACTCTCACCAGGCTCGAGCACGCGCCGAGGGCCCCGGTGCTCGTAGTGTACACCAAGGGAGACCTGCTGCCGGAGGCTGAGCGCTGCGCCCTGGTGGAGAGCGGGGCCCCGCTCACCGGCGAGGGAGAGCTGGGAGTGGCCGAGTTGCTCGGGCGGATTGCCACCCTGCTGCCGCGCCGGCCCTTCGAGTTCGCTTCCGACGATATCGGAACCCAGCCGCTCCGGTTCTTCGTCACCGAATACTTCCGCGAGGCCGCTTTCCAGCTGCTGGAGCAGGAGGTGCCCTATTCCTTTGCCGCCGCCGTCGAGGAGTTTCGCGAAGACGACAGGCCCGTGTACATTCGTGTCACGCTTTACGTGGAGCGGGAGAGTCAGAAAGGCATCCTGATCGGCGCCGGGGGCCGGACCATCAAGGCGATCGGCACCCACGCACGGCAGCGGCTGGAGTCCCTGATGGGTGTGCCGGTATTCCTCGACTCCCGGGTAAAGGTCCTCCACAATTGGCGCAAGAGCGGCGTCGCCCTCACTCGGCTCGGTTTTCCCGAACCCGCAAAGCGGGCCGCCCATCCCAACTGACGGGGTCGATCATGAGTCTGCCTGCCGAGCTTCTGGAGATCCTGGTGTGCCCCAAGTGCCGGGGCGAGCTGGAGTATCGCGAGGAGCCGGAGGTGCTGCTGTGCCACGCCTGCCGCCTGAGCTACCCCGTCGAAGACGGGATTCCCATCATGTTGATCGACGAGGCCAAACCGTTCTGAAGCGCCCCCTGCGCCCCGTTCAACCCTGATGCCATCGGCTCCGGAACCGAGTCCAGCAACCCGCGAGTTGACGGCGCGCGCGCGCCAGGCGGCCGCCCGTCTCCAGCACGAGTTCATTGGCTCGGAACACCTGCTCCTCGCGGTCATGCAGTCGCCGCGTCCCGAGCTGCTCGCCCTCTTCAAGCGGATGTCGGTGGATCCCGCGGCGGTGGAACAGCGCCTCGCGGGCCTGCTGCTGCCCGGACAGGCTTCGATTCCCGAGGACGATCTCGAGCTTCGCACCGGCGCCCGTAAAGTGCTCGACCTCGCAGCCACCGAGGCGCGCAACGTCAAGGCGCCCGCTGTCGAACCGGAGCACGTTTTCCTGGCGCTGCTGCGCGACCGTCGCGGCGCGATTCAGCAGGCCCTGGCAGAAACCGGGGCCAATCTCGACCTGGGGAGGAAGGAACTGTCTCCCCAGAGCGAGCCACCTTCTCTGAAGCGGGAGCCGCCGACTTCAAAGCGGGAGCCGGCCCCCGCGGCAAGAGAACGGCCGCGCACAGAGCCGGCTGCTCGGCCCCCCGCCCCCGCCCCCAAACCGCCGGTTGAGCCGTCTCGGCCGAGAACGCCCAGGACTCCCGACGTTCCGCGCGCGGCGATCCTGGCCCACCGGAACCCGGTTCTCACCTGGCGCAACCTGCTGCTGCTCGCGGTCCCGGCCAGTATCGCGCTCAAGTACATGCACGCCTCCCCGGTTCTCATTTTTACCGCGGCCTGTCTCGCGGTGCTCCCCCTGGCCGGCTACATGGGCGAGGCGACCGAGCACCTGAGCCAGCGCACCGGCCCCGCGATCGGCGGGCTGCTGAACGCGACGTTCGGAAACGCGGCGGAGCTCATCATTGCCATTGCCGCCCTCCAGGCCGGCCTGGTGGACCTGGTCAAGGCATCCATTACCGGCAGCATCCTGGGGAACCTTCTTCTCATCCTCGGCCTTTCCCTGATCGCGGGAAGCACCGGCCAGCCGATCATTCGGTTCAACCGGACGGCGGCCGGGATGAGCGCCGCCATGCTGTCGCTCGCCGTCGTCGGGCTGGTATTTCCGGCGCTGTTCCATTCGCTCCATCCGGGGCAGGTCACCCAGGGGATGTATCTTTCCGAGGGTGTCGCGATCATCCTTGGCATCACCTACGTCTGCTCACTGGTGTTCGCGCTCAAGACCCACAACAGTCTCTTCGTCGGGGATGAGCACGGTTTTCCCGGGGTGCCCTGGGGAATCTCCAAAGCGATGATTATTCTGGCCGTGGCGACGGTTGCCGTCGCGGTGGAGTCGGAGATCCTGGTGCACTCGGTCGAGGCGGTCACCGCGACGCTGGGGCTTTCCCAGATGTTCCTGGGTCTCATCATCATCCCGATCATCGGCAACGCGGCGGAGCACGCGACGGCGGTCATGGTGGCGCGGAAGGGGAAGATGGACCTGGCGCTCAACATTGCGCTGGGATCGAGCACCCAGGTCGCCCTGCTGGTGGCGCCTCTGCTGGTGCTCGCCGGGGTCATACTGGGGCAGCGGATGGACCTTATTTTCCGGCCCTTTGAGGTAGCGGCGATCGCCATGGCAACCATTGTCACCGCTATTATTACCCTGGATGGTGAATCGCACTGGTTCGAAGGAGTTCAGCTGCTGGCGGTTTACGCGATGGTGGCGGTCGCAGCCTTCTTCATATAGGTGAAGAGTGAAGGGTGAAGAGTGACGGGTCATTGCGCTGTTGGTCCTCCTTACCCTTTACCCTTCACCTGGTGAGGTTATTTGACTTCTCTGCCAATGGCTCGTAAGTTAGCGTCCTGTCACTTCTTACGAGGGTAACGGGTGCGAACTCGGCCGACGATTCTCTATTACTCGCCGGACTCGCGCCCGGTGCCGCCCCTGGTTCGCCAGTGGGCTGACGCCAAGGCGTTTCCGCTGATGGTGCTCGACAGCGCCGACGAAGTCGAGTCCATCGTGCTGCGCGGCTTCCCCTGCATCCTGTTTGTCGATGTCGTGGGCGCCAACCGGCAGGGCACCGAACTGGTCCGCCGCCTCAAGGGCGACGCCTTTACCGCCATCGTTCCGGTGGCGATGCTGGGCGACAGCCACGACCCGGACCAGGTGCAATCGTGGTTCGCCGCGGGCACCGACGAGGTGATCACCGGGTTGTTTTCACCGGCGGAGCAGCGAGCGCGGCTGGAAGCGATGCTGATTCGCACCCAGCGCGATGTCTCGGTCCACCCCTCCACCCGGCTGCCCGGCACCACCGAGATCGAGCGGGAAATCCGCCGCCAGCTGGAAGGCGGGACCGAGTTCGCCGTCTGCTACGCCGACCTCGATCACTTCAAGGAATTCAACGACCGGTACAGCTACTACGACGGCGACCGGGTGATCTACCTGGTGTCCCGCCTGCTCCACGACGTGGTCAAGGGAATGAGCGGGCCCCGCGGATTCGTGGGTCACATCGGCGGGGACGATTTTATCTTTATCATCCCGTCGAAGGACATCAGCCCGGTGTGCACCGAGATCCTGAGCGTCTTCGACACCCTGATGCCGCTGCAGTACAACGACCAGGACCGCCGGGCGGGATACTTCTTCGGCAAGGACCGGCGGGGCCAGCTGCACCGGGTTCCGCTCATGACGCTTTCGATCGGAATCGTTACCAACCGGAACCGGCGCTTTGCCCACCCGGCCCAGGTGAGTGAGCTGGCGACGGAAATGAAAAGCTACGCCAAGACGCTGCCCGGGTCGGTATTCGTCGTCGATCGGCGGACGTCGGGTGAGCCGGAAGGATCCAGCGGTCAGGGTCGACCGGAGCGATAAGGAATCGGTGAATGAACGTTACCTGCCCCAGCTGTAACACCGTCTATCGGGTCGATCCGGCCAAAGTGCCGGAGAAGGGCGTCCGCGCCCGGTGCCGGACCTGTGCGGCGATCTTCCAGGTCCCGGCGCCGGGTGGGGCACGCGAGTCAGCCCAGGTGTCGGTGGCACCTACACCCGCGCCCCGGCCCACCCACGCCCCGCCATCGCCGGCTCCGCCACCCCCGGTACCTCCGTCCGCCGAGGCTCCGGCACCACCAAGGCCGGCGACGATCGATCCGTGGGGAGATCGCTCCTCCGAACAATCAATGCCCCCGGTTCCGGTCGGGACCCGGCAAGCCATCGCGCCTACCGACTCGGTGCCGGTGCCCGAGCCGCCGGCCGACCGTCCGAGCCCGGAGCGGCCCCAGCCGGCTGGTCCCGGACAGCCGCCCCGTGCCACGGCTCCCCGTGGCACCGTCGTCCCGCCGGGGCGCCCGTCGGTGGCGATTCCGCCGGTAGTTCCTCCAGCGTCCCGAATCAGCAGCCCCGGGATGGTTCGGCCCCCGGCCGCGGTTCCACCGCCGGCGGCACCAGCCGCTCCTCCGGCCGGCGCTCGCCGGATGGTCAATCCGTTCATGTCCCAGGACCCGCAGGCCAAGGCCCGCAGGCTTGCCCGCGCCCTCATCTCGGATCTCGTGGTGTACTACCCGGACCGCAGATCGGAAGCGCTCAAAAATGGAAATCTCGCGGAAGCCTTCGGGGAAGAGATCAGGAAGAGCTGGGAAGAGTATCGAGACCAGGTAGGCAAGGACGTGGCGGAATCGACCCCGTACTTCAACGACGCGCTGAACGAGATCCTCGCGGGCGGACAGAAGCTCTTCTAAAAAGCGTGACAGGTGACGAGTGACAAGTGACAGGAACCGATCATTGTTCCTTGTCACTTGTCACTCGTTACTTGTCACTCTATCTACAGGTCCCACATCATCTTATATTGGCAAAGAGGGTAACACCAACACCGAGGAGTGGTATGTCTGCACTGAGCGAACGCCTGTCCGAGCTGAATCGTCGGGTCACCGAGCTGCGGGACTTTCTTTGACCTGACGACCAAGCAACAACGGCTCGCCTCGCTTGAAGCCCAGCAGCAGGATGCCGCCTTCTGGAGCAACCAAGAGAAAGCGCGCGGGGTGGTGCAGGAGGTCAAGACGTTGAAAGGCTGGATTCACCCCTACCACGAAATCCATTCGCGGCTGGAGAATGCGCTCGGCCTCGCCGAGATGCTCGACGCCGAGCCGGATGCGGGGATGCTGGCCGAGCTCGAGTCCGAGGCGGCGCAGCTGGAAGAACGCCTCGCCGCATTCGAGCTTCGCACCATGCTCGGCGGGGCCGACGACAATCGCGACGCCATTCTCACCATCCATCCGGGCGCCGGGGGGACCGAATCCCAAGACTGGGCCTCGATGCTGATGCGGATGTACGTGCGCTGGGCTGAGCGGCATGGCTTTGCAGTCACCATTCTGGACATCCTCGACGGCGAAGAAGCCGGGATCAAGTCGGCGACCATCGAGATCAAGGGTGAGTACGCCTACGGGTACCTGAAAGCCGAGAAGGGAGTGCATCGGCTGGTCCGTATCTCGCCATTTGACTCCCAGTCGCGCCGCCACACTTCCTTTGCCTCCGTCTTCATCTATCCCGACATCGACGACACCATCGAGATCGATCTCCGGGAGGAGGACATCAAGATGGACGTCTACCGGGCCTCCGGCGCGGGCGGGCAGCACGTCAACAAGACGTCGTCGGCGGTGCGCCTGACCCATTTGCCGACCAACACGGTGGTCGCCTGCCAGCAGGAGCGGAGCCAGGGCAAGAACAAGGCAACGGCGATGAAGATGCTGCGGGCCGCGCTCTATCAGAAGAAACTGGAAGAGCAGGAGGCGGCGCGCGCGCTGGTCGAGGCCACCAAGACCGATAACTCCTGGGGCAACCAGATCCGGTCGTACGTCTTTCAGCCCTACACCATGGTGAACGATCACCGGACCGAAACCAAGGTGGGCGACGTGCAGCGGGTGATGGACGGCGATCTCGACGAGTTCATTCACGCGTTTCTGAAACGATTCGGAGGCAAGGCCGCGTGACCCAGGCTCCTGAGCGCTCCTTCGTCGAATTGGCCCGCCGCGACAAGCTGACCGCGCTGGCCCAGCTCGGCGTGCGGCCGTTCGCCTATGGGTTCACCCGGACCCATTCGGCGGCCGAAGCGCTCGCGGCCTATCGTGACGACATGGGTGACAACGGCGCCGAGGTTGCTGTGGCGGGACGCATCGCCGCATGGCGGCCCAAGGGCAAGGTCATCTTCGGCCACCTCGAGGATTCGAGCGGCCGGATCCAGGTCTACCTCCGCAAAGACGAACTCCCGGAAACCACCTGGAGGTTGATCGAGCTGCTGGACCTGGACGACCACATCGGCGTGCACGGCCGCCTGATGCGCACCAAGGCGGGTGAGGTCACCGTCCGCGGGGCTCAACTGGAGTTGCTCGCCAAATCGCTTCGTCCGTTGCCGAGAGGGAAAACCCAGGTCCTGGAAGATGGGACTACCAAAACGTTCAGCGGTCTCCACGACCCCGAAGTGCGCTTCCGGCAGCGCTACGCCGATCTCGCCGTGCATCCCCACGTTCGCGAGATCTTCCAGCTGCGGGCCCGGGTCATCAGCTACCTGCGGCGCTTCCTGGATGAGCGGGGATTCCTCGAGGTGGAAACACCGGTGCTCCAGCAGCTCTATGGGGGAGCCTCCGCCCGGCCGTTCACCACCCACCACTATGCGCTGGACCTGCCGCTCTACCTCCGCATCGCCGACGAGCTGTACCTGAAGCGCCTCCTGGTCGGCGGTCTCGAGCGGGTGTACGAGATCGGGCACGATTTCCGGAACGAAGGCATGGACCGGACTCATAACCCGGAATTCACCATGCTCGAGTTTTACCAGGCCTATGCGGACTATCGCGACGTACTGGGCCTGGTCGAAGAGATGGTGTCGGGGCTGGTTGAGCATACGTGCCGGAGTTTGTCGCTGGAGCGCCAGGGCCAGGTGCTGAATTTTCAGCGCCCCTGGAAACAGGTTCGGTTCCTGGACGCGGTCCAGGCAACGGCGGGGCTCGATCTGCGTAGTGCAAAAGAGGACGACCTCCGCGCGGCGCTCCTGCGGAAGAACGAGCCGGCCGATGCCGTGGCCGAGTTGTCCGGCGGGCGGCTCATCGATGAGGTGTTCAAGGTGTACGTAGAACCGACGCTGCAGCAGCCGACTTTTGTGATGGACTATCCCAAGCCGCTCTCGCCGCTGGCCAAGGAGCATCGCGATGATCCGTTTCTCACCGAGCGGTTCGAGCTGTTCGTGCTGGGGAAGGAGCTGGCCAACGCCTTCAGCGAGCTGAACGACCCGGACGACCAGCGCCGCCGTTTTGAAGACCAGGCAAATCAGCGAGCCGGGGGAGACGAAGAGACCCAGCCGCTCGACGCCGACTATGTGCGCGCGCTCGAGTACGGGATGCCGCCGGCCGGCGGCCTGGGCATGGGGATCGATCGGCTGATGATGATCCTCGCCGACCAGCACTCGATCCGGGACGTGATCCTGTTCCCCGCCATGCGCCCCGAAGCGCCGGAGCCGGCCGAAACACCGGACAGCGCTCCATGAGCCGCGACCTGCTGGACCGGCCCGCCGGCGGGTGGCGCGGAAGTCTGCGCGAGGTCTTCTCGCTGCTGTTCTGGCCCAACGCGCTGGAGCGACGCATCGCCCGACGTTACCTCAAGAGCCGGAGCAGCCGGAAAGGGGCCTCGCTGATCACGATCATCTCCACCGGCGGCGTCGCCATAGGTGTCATGGTGCTGGTCGTCGTTCTGGGCGTGATGAACGGGATGGTGGACGATCTCCGCGAACGGATCCTGGTCGCCAGCCCGCACCTGCGGGTCCTGACCTTCGGGGCCGGCCTCCGGCTGGACGACTGGCGGCAGGTGATGGACGTGGTGGCCAAGGAGCCGGGAGTGGTCGCGGTGACGCCGGAGGTGCTGACTGAGAGCGTCATCAATTCCGGCCACGACTACTTCGAGGGGGTGCAGGTCCTGGGGCTGGATCCGGATACCGGCACCGCGTCCGTCACCACGTTGCCCTCGTCCATCACGCGGGGAGATCTCTCCTTCAAGGCTGCACCGGGGCTCGACGGGGCGATCCTGCTGGGAAACCGGCTGGCGGCACGCCTGAGCGTGGCTCCGGGAGATACCGTCACCCTGGTTCCTCCCTCCGGCTTCCGGATGAACGCGGCGCTGGGAGTGGCGCTCCCCCGATATTGGCGTTTCGAGGTGACCGGGCTCTTCGACACCGGGATGTACCAGTACGACAACAAGCTGGTGGTGATGTCGCGAGAGGTGGCTCAGAAGTTTACCGGGCTGGGCACCGCGGTCTCCGGACTGGCGGTCCGCACGGTGGACCCGTGGAAGGCGCCGGAAGTCGGGAAACTGATCGAAGAAAAGCTGGGCTACCCGTACCGGGCGCTGGACTGGCAGCAGCAGAACTCCACGCTGTTCGGGGCATTGAAGCTGGAGAAGCTGGGGATGGGGCTCATCATCTTTTTCATCATGATCGTGGCGGCGTTCAATATCGTGGGCACCCTGACGATGGTGGTCGCCGACAAGACCCGGGAGATCGGCATTCTCAAGGCCATGGGCCTGCCGGCCCCGGCGATCGGCCGCATCTTCGTGGCCCAGGGGGCCATCATCGGCCTGATCGGCGTCGCGACCGGCATGGTGCTGGGCCTGGGGGTTTCACTCGCCCTGGACCGGTGGAACCTGATCCCGCTCAACCCCGCGGTGTACTTCATCGATCACCTCCCGGTCCATATCGAACCCTGGGATGTGCTGATCGTCGTTGCCGCGAGCCTGCTGCTCGCGGTCATGGCCACCATCTATCCCTCCCGATCGGCGGCGACCCTGACCCCGGTCGAGGCCATCCGCCACGAATGACCGCCGTTCTCGAAGCGCGGGCTCTGCGGAAGACCTTCCGCGGTGGCGACGGCAGCCTCATCGAGGTGCTGGCGGGAGTAGACCTGAGCGTCTCCCGCGGTGAGTTCGTCGCCATCATGGGCGTCTCCGGAGCTGGGAAGAGCACCCTGCTTCACCTGCTCGGCGCCCTCGAGCTGCCCACCTCGGGCGACGTCCTGCTGGAATCGGTGAGCTTCACCCAGCGGACGGCTCCGGAGCTGGCCCAGGTTCGCAATCGTAAGATCGGGTTCGTGTTCCAGTTCCATCACCTGCTCCGCGAGTTCAGCGCGCTCGAGAACGTCATGATGCCTCTGCTGATCGCCGGGCGGGACGAATCGGTGGCCCGTTCCCGCGCCGAGGAGCTGCTGGCCGCAGTGGGGCTGGCGGGGCGGATGACCCATCGGCCGGCCCAGCTTTCGGGTGGTGAACAGCAGCGCGTCGCGGTCGCCAGGGCACTGGTCAACGACCCGGTGGTCGTCCTCGCGGACGAGCCTTCGGGCAACCTCGACCAGTTCAACGGCGAGCGGCTACACGAGCTGTTCGCCACCCTGTCCCGGGAGTTCGAGACGGCGCTGGTCGCCGTCACCCATAACGGCATGCTGGCGGCGCGGGCCGACCGGGTGCTCACCCTGGAAGCGGGCCGGCTGCTCCACCATCCCGGCGTGGAGTCGTTGCCCTCATGAAATGCAGCAATTGCCACGAGCGGGAAGCCGTCACCGAGCTGACCAAGGTGGCCAACGACCAGGTGACCAAGATCCCTCTGTGTGAGCGCTGCGCGAGCGAGCTGGGCCTGGATACCACGCTCGCCATCGGCAAGACCCCGTTGGCGACCTACATCGCCGCGATGGGGCAGGGGTTCAAGGACAATGGGCCGCCCACCGAGCCCGGGGCATTCATCTGCGGGAGCTGTGGCGCTACGCTACAGGACTTCCGGGAATCCGGCCGACTGGGTTGTCCTGACTGTTATCGAACGCTGGGATCTCCGCTGCGCGAGCTGCTGCGGCGCCTGCACGGTGCCACCCGGCACGCGGGCGAGCGCTATGCCCCTCCTGGCGCTTCGGCTGGCCCGTCCGAGCCGGACCGCCGGGGCCCGCTGGAGATCCGCGAGCAGCTTCGCCGCGCCATTGAAGCCGAGAACTTCGAGCTGGCCGCCCAACTGCGGGACCAGCTGAAAGACCTGGTATGATCGACTTGTCGCTGTTGCCGGACGGAGGACTCGGGTGGCTCGACGCCAGCGGCCCCATGAGCCACCTGGTGCTGTCCACCCGGGTGCGGCTGGCCCGGAACCTCTCGACCCACACATTCGGCTCTCGCAATGCGGCGCTGGAACGGGAGACCATTCTCAAGGATGTCGAGGCGGCGAGCCGGGAAAGCGCGTTGATTGGACACGCGGTGTGCTACCGGATGGACACGCTGGATGTGCTGGACCGGCGGTTGCTGCACGAACGGCACCTGGTCAGCAAGGAACTGGCGGGCCTGGATACCGAGGGACGGGTCCGGCCGGCCGCCGCATTGCTGGTCCAGGACCGGATCGGCGTGATGCTGAACGAGGAGGACCACCTCCGGCTCCAGGGGATGTCTTCGGGGTTCG
>JBDTTZ010000217.1:0-13674 GCA_040008015.1 Gemmatimonadota bacterium | reverse complement strand
GAGCGCCAGATCCTGGCGCGTCTCGAGCATCCCAACATCGCCACGCTGCTCGATGGCGGCGTGACGCCCGATGGCCAGCCCTACTTCGTGATGGAGTTGGTGGAGGGGGAACCGATCGACCAGTGGTGCGCCGCGAGAAACGCCGGAGTGCGGGAGCGGGTCGAGCTGTTCCGCCAGGTCTGCGCCGCGGTGCAATACGCCCATCAGCAGCTGGTGGTCCACCGTGACCTGAAGCCGCGCAACATCCTGGTAACGTCCGACGGCATCGTCAAACTGCTCGACTTCGGGATTGCCAAGCTGCTGGACCCGACCCAGTCGGACGCCGCCGAGCTGACCCAGACCGGCGCCCTGCCGATGACCGCCGTCTACGCCAGCCCGGAACAGCGCCGGGGCGGCCCGATCTCGACCGCTACCGACATCTACTCCCTGGGTGTCGTGTTGTACGAGCTGCTGGCAGGCCGCCGGCCGTTTGGCGATGCACCCCCCGACCTCGACACCGCCGTCCGGCTCCCCACCGCACCCAGCCGCGCGGTAACCGACCGGCGGCTCCAGCGCGCGCTCGCCGGCGATCTCGACAGCATCGTGCTCCAGGCCCTCCGGCCCGAGCCCAACCGCCGCTATCCGTCTGCCCAGCTTCTCGCCGACGACTTGACCCAGTACCTCGAGGGCCGGCCGGTCAACGCCCAGGCCGACTCGCTCCAGTATCGGCTGGGCAAGTTCGTCCGCAGGAACCGGGTGGCCGTCGCCGCCGCGGTGCTGGCCATCCTCGCAATGGTCGCCGCAACGATCGTGAGCCTGCACCAGGCCCAGGTGGCGCGGCTGGAGCGCGACCGCGCGCTCCGCGAAGCCCGGCGCACCCAGCAGGTCACCGGCTTCTTCCAGGACGTCCTCGCCTCGGCCAAGCCGCAGCGCCAGGGCAGCGCGGTGACCGTGGTGGAGGCGATTGATTCCGCCATCGTGCGCGCCGACTCGGCGTTCGACGGCGAGCCCGATCTCCAGGCCGCGATCAAGCTCACCCTGGGCTCGACTCTCACCAACATGTACCTCTATGAGCGGGCCCGTCCCCTGCTCGAAGATGCGTACCGGCTCCGGCGCGCGATTGACGGGAACGCCCCGTCCCGCGAGCAGTCGGACGCGCTCTTCGACCTGGGCTCCATCGAGGCCGAGATCGGCGATGCGGCAAAGGCAGAGTCACTCTATCGCACATCGCTGGACATGCGGGGACGGATTCCCCCGGTGGATTCGGGCGGCATCTACGAGGGGATGAGCAACGTCGCCGAGGCGATGCTCAACCAGGGCAAGCTGGGCCCCGCCGCGGCCCTGTACGACACGGTCGCCCAGGCGCTGGACCGGCTGCGCCCGAACGACGTGGAGCTGCGGGGAACCACCCGCGCCAACCTGGGCACCGCGCTCTCTCAGCTGGGCCGGTATGTGGAGGCGGAGCCCGTGCTCCGGGAGGCGGTGCGGCTGTTCGAACAGGCACGCGGCCCGGACGACCCCGGCGTAGCCTCCGCTCTTCAGCCGCTGGCGGGAACCCTGATTTTCAATGAGAAGTACGCCGAGGCCGAGCAGTTGGCGGGCCGGGCCGTGACAATCAATGAAAAGGAATTTGGGCCCGACAACCCGGCTACCATGGCCGCGTTGCGCACGCTGGCCTCGGCGCTGGTGGAATCAGGCCACTGCGGAGAGGCGCTTCCCCATATCCACCGGATCCTGGCGCTCCGCAGCCACGGAATGCCGGAGACCGACCCCACCCTGGGTGTCGCTCTCCTGCTCCTTGGGCAGTGCCAGGCGGGCGCGGGCTCCCTGGCCCAGAGTGAAGCCACTCTGCGCGACGCGCTGGCGGTGCGCATCGCGACCTTCGGGCCGGGGCACTGGGCGGTGGCGCAGGTGCAGAGCATGCTTGGCGATGTACTGGGTCGGCGCAGACGCGACGTCGAGGCCGAGTCACTGCTTCGGGAGGGTTACCAGACCCTGGGCCAGGAGCTGGCGCCCGGGCATGTGAGGACGGAGCAGGCCCGGGCCTGGTTGGAACGATTCCTTCGAGAGCGGGGGCGGACCGGGGAAGCGGAGGCGCTTGAGCGGCAATAATCTGATATCTTTATGGTTCGGGCCTGCGGGACCCAAGGGACGACTTGAGGATTGTCCAGCCGTTCACTACTTTGAACTCAGCAACACGAAAGTCGGGGATGGGGCTCCCCAAAACCGCCGACAACCGGCTGATGGCTCCTACGCGCGCAAGCGTGTGGGAGCCTTTTCATTTGCGACCCACTTTCCATTTTGGATGAGGTAACATGCGCATACTCTGGTACGTGGCACTGGGGGGAGCGGTGGGCAGTGTGGCCCGGTATCTCCTTTCGGTTCTGATTCAGACTCGCTCGGGAACCGAGTTCCCGCTGGGAACCCTGCTGATCAACATCTCCGGCTCCCTCCTGCTCGGATTTCTGCTCCGCTACGCGCTGGACGGCTCGGCCATCTCACCGGAGTTCCGCGCCCTCGCGACCACCGGTTTCTGCGGCGGCTACACCACGTTTTCCGCCTTCAGCTACGAGACCGCAATGTTGATGGACGCGGGAGACTGGAGGCGGGCGGGTTTGTATGTCACTCTCAGCGTGGTGGGATCGGTCCTGGGCGCCTTCATCGGCATCGCCGGCGCCCGAGAGCTGCTCACCCTGCGTCGCGCCCTCTAGGAGGCATCATGCACGGACTCAACGGGGAGCGCACCCTGATGCGCATTCACCTGGGCGAGCGGGACCGGCACCAGGGCAAGCCGCTCTACGAGGCCATCGTCATGCTGCTCCGCGAGCGGCACTATGCCGGAGCCACCGTGTACCGGGCGATCATGGGCTTCGGCGCCAGCGCCCACGTCAGAACCGACCGGATCGAGGTGCTGTCGCTGGATCTGCCGGTGATTGTCGAGGTGGTGGAGACCGAGGAGCGGATCCAGGCGATCCTGCCCGAGCTGGATCAGATGATTGGCGGAGGGTTGATTACGCTGGAGAAGGTGCGGGTGATCATGTACCGGCCGGGGGAGAGCTGAAAATGCCGGGTAGGCCGAGATCCGACCTGAGAGTTACTCCCGCGGGTGGAGTGTAACCCCGCCAGCGGTCGGCGGTGTCCTTGAACCACTGGTCGCCGGTCTGGGCAAAAAGCACATCCAGCATGGCGATGCAGACATTGTGATAGCCGACCGTGTTGAGCCCTTCGGTTCGGGAGTAGAGGGTCCAGGTGCCGGTGTCGTACTGCGGAGTGTAGTACTTGATCGCTTCGATTCCCCGATCGAACATTTGCTTCACCTCGGGATCCTGAGTGACTTCCCAGAGATGCCCGACACCGATGACGGCGTTTACCGATCCATTCCAGACCTGGACGATAGGATGGAATTCCTCCCACCAGTATCCGTGGGTCGTATCGTCCAGCCGCACGCCGCCTTGACTCCAATTCACCTTCATTGAGTTAAGGACCTCGTAGGCCCGGTCCCGCCAGATCGGGTTGCCGGTGCGTTTGAAACATTCCGCGAATAGCTCCACCACCACGCCCTGGTTCATTCCGCTGATCCACGGCGCCTCGTTGGTGACTCCACCCGACGTCCAGGTAAAGTCATATTCCCAGACCGGAAAACGCACACCCGCGACCTCCCGCCAGAGGGCGTAGTGATACATCTGCTCCGCGATGTTAACAAAGCTGTCGGTCGGCATGCCAGCCTGGGGGATGATGTAGGCCACCGTCTGCACCGTCGTGACCGGCTGGAAAAAGACCCCAATGCCAGGATAGGAAAACCAGACCAGGTGCGGCGTGGCGCCGGGCCGGACCGTGCCGGCACCCATCAGCGGCACCCGTCCCTCGGCGATTTCGATGGCGACGGAGACCACGTCCATGATGCGATGGAATCGGGCGCTGTCGCCGAAAAGACCTCGGCTTTGGAAGCCGGTGACGCTGGCCAGCGCGCGGAGAATGCGGGCAGATTGCTCGTGACTGACGGCGTCTCCCAGCGCGCGAAAAGAGTCCGCCGTGGATTCGGCCACGCCAAACAGGGCGAGGGCGCTGTCCCGGTCCTTGGCGGAGATGATATGCCGGTCGAAGAGGCAGGTGGCGACGGCAGGGGCATCGGTGAGGTCGACGGGAGGGCAATCGGCGCCGGGGTGAGTTGCCGAATCGGCGCTACAGCCCGCAAGAGCGAGGGCAACCAGGAGGTAAAACATTGAAGACTGACTTCGGTTGATGCGGGGCATTTACGCGCCGGCCGGGGTTGGGTGAAGCATCCTACCAAGATAGCGCCACAGAGTTTGGGTCCAAGTGAGGCAGGGCCGGTAAGGCACGCTTCAATCCTCATTACAGATGTTCTTCGTGCATTCCGTTTTCTTCGTGTACTTCGTGTTCCAGTTGTGGCCGGACCTGAAGCACTGTACCAGCTCACGGGCAGGCTCAGGGGTTTGACGGCCGGATATCCAACTCACTGACCATGGCCCGGGCCGGTAGCCGGAGCGTGGCCAGGACGGTATCCGCGATGTCTTCCGGCAGCAGGATGCGGGACGCATCCCGTGCGATCATATCCTGGTTGCGCATCATGGCGGTGTCCACCGAGCCG
Source organism: Gemmatimonadota bacterium (assembly GCA_040008015.1). Taxonomy (GTDB): domain Bacteria; phylum Gemmatimonadota; class Gemmatimonadetes; order Gemmatimonadales; family GWC2-71-9; genus DASYPP01. Next base: position 9,086 of record JBDTTZ010000217.1, on the reverse strand, counting down.
GGACAGACGGCAATGACCCGCACGTTGTCCTTTCTCACCTCGAGCATCAGCGACTTGCTGAAGCCGAGCACCGCGTGCTTGGACGCGGTGTAGGCCGTGCCGCCGATGAATCCGTTCCGGCCGGCGAGGCTCGCGATATTGACGATGTCTCCCGCTTTCCGCTCTCGCATACCCGGGAGAACCTCCCGGGTCACCAGCATCATCCCGCGAAGATTGGTATTGATCGTACGATCCCAGTCCGCCACGCTGAGCTGGTCAAACGGCTTGAGAATCGCGACCCCGGCATTGTTGACCACGGTATCGAAGGGGCCGAGCTGGCTTACCAGCCGTTCAACGGCAGCGTGGACCTGTTGTTCATCGGCGACGTCGGCCGTGGCACCAGCGGCGGTCAACCCCTCACCTTGCAGCTCCGCCACCGTTGCCGCCACGTTGGCCTCGTTACGCGCGCAGACGCCGACTCGGTATCCCGCCCGGCCCAGCGCAAAGGCAATCGCTCGACCGATACCTTCGGTGGCTCCCGTGATCAATGCTGTTTCCATATTTCAATCCTCAATCCTCTTCAATCGTCAATCTTCAATCCTCAATCTTCAATTCAGCATGGGCCCTCTGGGATTTGAACCCAGGACCTACGGATTATGAGTCCGCTGCTCTAACCAGGCTGAGCTAAGGGCCCTGACATGTGACAAAGTGACAAGTGACAAGTAGCGAGTAGCGAACAGCAACAGCAACAGCAACAACAACATAATCGAGAAGCACGTGTCCTTCCCAGCTCCTGGCCTACAACACCAACGCCTTGGCTAGCCGCCGCACCGCGTCCGTCTCCGTCACCTCCGCCGCTCGGCAGATCACGTCCCGATGCTTCCGCCGGTCCCACCGGGCCAGCTGCTGAATCGCCACCAGCCGGATCAGGTCTTCCGGGGGCATGGCATGCGGCAATCCGTGCGACGGATCCAGGCGCAGCTTCCCGCTGAACACGGCAATCCGTCTCAGGGCGGCTTCACCCGCCGCCGAGCGGGTTTGCGTAACCGCCGTCAACATGCCCAGCACCTGGTGCCAGTGATACGGCGGCTTTCCGGACGCCGGCGTATTCAGGAGCCGCTGCACATGGCGATGGGTGCGCTGCATCTCAGTCCTGCCAGTAGAAGGTGATGTCGTGTTGCCGAGCCGGAATGAGCCGAGTGCCCACGGTGAGGCCGTTCACCGATTCCTTGCTGGTGAACTTCGGATCCTCGGGGTCGGGATGACGGGTCCGGTAGAGCCGATCGTTATGCTCCAGGGTGCCCAGCATGTGGCCCACGGCATTGGCCAGGTAGGCCGACTTGAAGTCACCCAGCCCGTCCACTGCCAGCGGGCGCGATGACACCGGCGGCAGCTTGAAACGCATCAACGCAACCGGAAGCGTCCGGAACGACGCATCGTAGAGATACCAGCGGCGGCGGTAGAACAGGAAGTTGATGCAGTGGCCGTCGGCCATGGCGCCGGGTTGGCCCCAGAACCGGTAACGGCGGACGTGCCGGCGAACCACCGGCCCCCGTTTCCGGCTCGACCTGTCGTCGTCGTGAAAGGTGCTGGCCGCCTCCAGCGGCACTTTCCGGTTGAGCCCCGGATCGTGTACCGTGATCGCGCACCAGCGGCTCTCACGGGGGGACTCCACCCGCCAATCCACCAGGTAACTCCGCCGCTCGACCTTGACCCCCTGGGCGCCGGCCAGCGCCTGGAAGAGACGGTACATCCCGCCGCAATACCCGCCGCCGATGTTCAGCATGTCCGGGACACTCCACGCCTGCTTCGCGTACTGCAGTCCGGAACGAGGCAGGTTCCGGAGCAGCCGGTCACAGATCGCCTTGTCGTCGGTTCGGCCCAGGGTCCACTGGCAGGACCATTTCATCACCTTCTCGTAGACCCAGCGCCGCGGCAGGGCCCCCGACTTGGGCGGCGTCAGCTCCGGCTGCTTGGCCCAGTCGGCCGGCAAAAGTGGAGAGCTTCTAGGGAGATAACACTGCAGCCGGGTGATGCTGAGCTGATGGCGCCGGTCGGCCGTCGCGTGCCAGTGCCAGCGAAGGCGAATCTTCCCCGGCCCGGGAGGAAGCGGGTCCTCCAGCTGAAAGGCGTGGGGACCCGAGAGCCCCCGCCCATCGAAAGAGAGCCGGATGTTCCGGCTCACCGGCCGGGGACACCCCCGGCTCCTCGCGCCGATCCGCCAGACCTGCCCGCCCACCCGGCCGGCGCCGGGAGTGCGCCGAAACACCACATGGAGAATCGGCCGGCTGCCACCGACCACGGCGACCGGATGCCGGGCGCCGGCTGCGGTCCATTCCGGGACCGGCACAAACTGGAGGGTGGTATGGTGGCGGAGCGGCACGGCGTGGGGCGCGCCCTCCCAGGCGACCGCGACGCTATCAATAATGAAAGGCGGTACTCGTGGCTGCGGCATGAGTGGGGGAAATACCGTAAACCGGGAACCGCCGCAAGTGCTTTGCTTGACGAGAACGAGGTAGGTGGGTATATCGAGTCATCCTCGCACAGGTTTTCCATCTCGCTCCGCCAGGAGGCACCATGAGCCGGTTCGACAGTCGTGACTTGATGGTCACCACGTTGATCGAAGACAATGAGTTCGTAAATTGTCCGGTACCGACCAAGCAGGGCACCCAGTGCACCGCCGGGCAGTGCACCTGCTGTACCAACCCCTCCAGCACCAAGAAGGAAAAATCGACCGACGACGATCTTGCCGCGCTGGAGGCGCAGCTCGCCGCCGCGCGCTGAAAGATCCCGAACCTGGCGGCCGCCGGACCCGGCGGCCGCGCTCAATTCCATGGTTACATCTCGCCTCCGTCCCCTGCCCTCCGGAGCAGAACTTCGGCTGGCACCGGCATACCGAATACTCCCCTTCGATCAGCTCTCTCCCGTCGAGCAGGCCCGGGTGCGCGCCGGCGGTGTCCTCCGGGGCGACATCGCCGTGCTGGTTCCTGCCGGTGGCTGGCGCCGGCTCCAGGTGGTCGATCAGAAAACCGGCCGCCTCCTCTCCAATCTCGATCGACTCCCTGCTTCTATCACGCCGGACGATCCCGGCCTGATTCGCCTGGTCCTGGACGGCGTGATCGAAACACGAGTGGAAGGACGCTGGAGGAGTGGTCCCGAAGCTCACCCGATCTTCTTCGACCGGCGAGACGCCGATCCCCGAGCGGCCGGCGACAGTCTCGCCCGGCTCTCCCTGAGAGCGCTGCGATACGCCGCGTCCCTGCCGGAGACGAGCGCCCTCCGGCTGGCCGGCCGACTCTACCGCTACAATACCCGCCCCGCCTCGCCAGCCTGGCGCGGGAGACTCCGCAATCCGGCCGCGGTGAGCCGGCTGCTCAGGGGACTCGGGGGACAATCGCGCGGAAGCAGCTCCCGCGAGTCCTCCTTCGGAGCCTGGCTTTCCTGGAGCCCGCCGCGCCCAGTCCGTACCAGCCCGACCATGTACAAGCTGTATGTCAGTCCGGACATCAGTGAAATCCGCACCGCGTGTCAGGCGGTAGTCGGCCGGCTCGGCGCTCGGGGCGGGCCCTTCTCCGTCAAGGCGGGCAAGGACCTCCCTTCCCTGCTCCGGCCCGACAAGCTGGTCGCGTATTTCACCACGCTCGACGATCTTCGGGAAACCGCACGCCGGCTCCAGGCCGAGCTCGATGGTATGGCCGCGCAGGGCGTCCCCTTCACCGCGAGCCTGGGCGCGGGCGAACTGCTTTCCTGGGGTGCCGACGGCGGCCAACAGGGACCAATATCCGGCCCGCTCGGCGCTGACAGCTGGCGCTGGTGGGTGTCGCAGCGACTGGCCGGCGCGCTCGCCACGGTGCTCGCGGCCGAGGCGCCGGTTTCTCCCGTCGGCTATGCCCTGGATCGGTTGTCGCTCGACGGCGTGGATGGATCCACCTGGCAGCCACCCGCCTGGATGCTCGAGGGGAAGGAGACACCGGGTGCCGATCACTGATCCGCTCGTTCTCCCGATCGACGTGACGATCACTCCGGTCGAAGCCCTTTCGCCTGGCGTCCGCCGCCGCATCGCGGCGCGGGACGGCGAGTTCGCCGTCACCCGCCCCCGCGGCCGCACTCCGATCAAGATCATCAGCGCCGACAGCGCGCGGCTGCTGGAGACGTTCCGCCATCCGCAACCGGTCGCCACCGCCATCCTGGATCATTCCCGCCAGGACGGCCGGAGCGCCGACCTGGTACTGGCCGATGCCTTTCCCCTCCTCCGCGACTGTTTCAACGCCCGGTTCCTGGTCCCCGCCGGCTCGCCGGAGTCCGCCGCCATTCTCCCTACCCGGGAGCGCGGTGACCGGGTCGGCCGGTTTGAGGTGGTCCGGTGCCTTCAGCTGCTGGACGACAGCGAGCTTTACCAGGCCCGGGATCCACGCGGCCGGGTCGTCGCGCTCAAACTGGCGCGCCCCGGCGCGACGCGCGGCATGCGGGGGCAGCTGGATCGCGAGGCGCAGGTGCTCCGCCACCTCGGCGGCAAGGGAGTCCCGCGCCTGATCGCCCGAGGCACCCACCGCCGGCGGCCCTGGATTGCCATCTCCTGGTGCGAAGGAGTCTCACCGGAGATTGTCTTCTCGGAGCTCAGGACCCGCCGAAACGTGAGGGACCAGAAGCGCATCGCGCGGCTCGGCGCCAGGATCGTGCGGAGCTATGCCCGGCTCCATGCCGCGGGGATTCTGCATGGAGACGTGCATCCGGAAAACATCCTGGTGGGCCGGCGCGACGATATTACGCTGGTGGATTTCGGGTTGGCCCGCGCCATCCCGCCGCTCAGGTTGAAGGGAAACCCCGGGACTGGCGGCGTCGGGTATTACTACAGCCCGGAGGTGGCCGGCGAGATCGTCGCCGGGCGGCCGATGCCGCCACCCACCGCGGCCGGCGAGCAGTATTCGGTCGGCGCTCTTCTCTTTCTGCTTTTCACGGGACGCCACTATGCGGACCTCGGTCTCGACCAGGGCCAGGCAATGCGGCAGATCGTGAGCGAGCCGGCCCGTCCTTTCTCACTGCTCGGCGTAACGCCCTGGCCGGCGCTGGAATCGGTCCTGGGCCGCGCCTTGGAGAAAGCTCCGGAGAAGCGTTACCCCACGATGAGCGCGATGGCGCGCGCTTTCGCCGGAGTCGCGACGCCTCCCCCGGTAGCGCCGCTCCGAGCAGCCGGTCCCACCCCCCTCGACTCCGTGGTGGACGAGTTCCTGGGTGAGGTCGGATACGACTCCGCCGCCTTTGCCGAGCCCGGCATTGCGCCGACCGGATCCATCATGCTGGGGCGGGGCGGAATCGCCTGGGCGCTCTACCGCCTTGCCTGTCTTCGAGATGACGGCGAACTGCTCGCCCTGGCCGACGCCTGGTTGTCGCGCATCGAGCGGGACCTGGAGCTGGAGGACACCTTTGCCGCACCGGGAACCGAGCTGACCGTCGAGGCCATGAGCCCGGTGTCGCCCTTTCATTCCGCGAGCGGGGTTCACCTGCTTCGGGCGCTGATTGCCCTGGCGATGGGAGACGACGACTCGGTGGATGCCGCGGTCGCCGGTTTCTGCGCGGTGGCGAGCCGGCCCTGGGACAACCCGGATTTCACCCTGGGCCGGGGCTCGGTGGTACTAGGGTGCGGCATGCTGCTGGAGACGTTGCCTGCCGGGCGTGAACAACTGACAGAACCGATTCGTGATCTGGGGAATGCCGTCTTGGAACAACTCTGGCAGCAGGCGGACCGCCAGGGACCGATCGGGCCTTCGCTCGACTTCGGCGGACTCGGCATGGCCCATGGGTGGGGCGGCTTGCTCTACACTACTCTGCGCTGGAGCGCCGCGGCCGGCGCCGGGTTGCCGCGTCAGTTTCTCCGCCGGCTGAATCAGCTCGGTGGCTGCGCCGAGTCGGTGGGACGCGGCCTGCACTGGTGGCAACCGGAGGGACCCCTCGCCGCGAGCCCGCTGGCCTCACACCAGGTCGCCGGGTGGTGCAACGGGCCCTCGGGATTCATCTCGCTGTGGACCCTGGCTCAGCAGAGACTCCATCGCCCCGATTTCCTGCGATTGGCCGAAGGCGCCGGGTGGAGCAGCTGGGAAGCGGCCAGCCCGCTGCCCGATCTCTGCTGTGGTTTGGCCGGGCGCGCGTATGGCCTGCTCAACCTGTATCGCCACACCGGAGACCAGGAATGGCTGGAGAGAGCCCGAGTCCTGGCAGAGCGCGCAGCTCGGAGCTTCGCAAGCCGGCGCTCCACGCTGGAGCGGCCCCTGGGATTGTATAAGGGAATGGCGGGCATCGCGGTCCTCGCCGCCGACCTGGTTCACCCGGAACGATCCGCCCTCCCATTCTTCGAGGCCGAGGGATGGCCCGAGAGTGCGGGACGCAATGACTGATTTGCTGGGTCGTGTCACCCGGGCGGTGCACGATCGCTATGAGGTCACGCGCGAACTGGGGCGGGGCGGCATGGCCACCGTCTATCTCGCCCGGGATCTTCGGCACGGACGCCAGGTCGCGATCAAGGTGTTCCGTCCCGAGCTGGCCACCGCGCTCGGCCCCGATCGTTTTCTTCGCGAAATCCGGCTCGCCGCCAATCTGAGCCATCCCAACATCCTGTCGCTCTTCGATTCGGGCGAGAGCGACGGGCTGCTCTTTTACGTCATGCCCTTTGTCGAAGGCGAGTCCCTGGCCTCCCGGCTGCAGCGGGAAGGTCAGCTTCCGCTCGACGATGCGTTGAAGATCACCCGCGAGGTCGCCACCGCCCTCTCCCATGCCCACGGCAAGGGCATCATTCATCGCGACATCAAGCCGGACAATATCCTGCTCGGACCCACCGGTGCGCTGGTGGCGGATTTCGGGATCGCGCACGCGGTGGAGCAGTCCGGCGAAAAGCGTCTCACGTCCACCGGTTTCGCCATCGGGACGCCGGCGTACATGAGCCCCGAGCAGAGCGTCGGCGCGGGCCGCATCGATGGGCGCTCCGACGTGTACAGCCTGGGGTGCGTGCTGTACGAGATGCTGGTGGGGGAGCCGCCGTTCACCGGCCCCTCGATCCAGGCGGTGCTGGCGCGGCATTCGGTGGAACGGGTGCCCAGTCTGCGAACGGTACGCGATACCGTTCCCCATGCCGTCGAAGTCGCGGTTCACCGGTCGATGGCCAAGTCTCCCGCAGACCGTTTTGCTTCGGCCGACGCGTTCAGTGCGGCGCTGGCGCCGGAGCGACTGCATGAGGTCCCTACGGTCCCCTCACTACGGGCCCAGCGCCGGCGTCGGACCTGGTGGATCGGGGCGGCCGTGCTGCTGCTGGCGATCGGGGTAGCCGCTGGAATCCTCCGGCCCTGGGCGCGGCAGGCACCGGGACCGGTGGCGGTCGATGCCGGCATGGTCGCCGTGCTGCCGTTCAGCGTGCCCGGCACGGGAGACAGCCTCGCGACCCAGCTCGGCACCCGGGTCGCCGATCTGGTGGCCGATCGCTTGCCCGGGGATGGCGGCCCCCGCGCGGTGTTTCGGCAAAGCGTGACCGCCGCGCTGGACCGGATCGTGGGTGGTTCCGGCGGGACCTTGTCGGAAAGCTCCGCACTCCGGACGGCGAGCGCGGTCGGCGCCGGCCGCCTGATCATCGGAAGCGCAGCGGACGACGGCACCCGGGTGACCCTGGGCGCGAGAATGCAGGAGGTCCCTGGTGGAAAACTGCTGGCGCAGGTGGAGAACATTTCCGGACCCAGGGACAGCCTGCTCGCCCTGGCCGATCGGTTGACCGCGACCCTGCTGGTCGAGGGGTCGGGATTGCCGCGGGAACATGCGGAGGCGCTACTCAGGCTCGATCTCCCGGTGCTCCGGAAGTACCTCGCCGCCCGCGCCATGTATTTCCGGGGACGTCTCGGCGCCGCGCTCGGGCTGTATCGCGAAGTCTTGAGCGCCGATTCCACCTGCTATCCCGCGGCCTTTGGCCTGAGCATCACCGGGGCAAACGACGATGGCCTCAGGCTGGTCGGCGCGCAACGATCTCGATTGGCCCCCGCGGACCTGGCATACTTCAACGCGTTGTCCTGGCCCCGGATCCCGGGAAGGAGCGGATTCAGGGACCAGATCGCCGGCTGGGACGATGCGGTGGACAAGGCCGCGGATCGGCCCGAGGAATGGTTCCAGTACGGTATTGCGCTGTTTTCGCACGGACCGCTCCTGGGGATCGGGGGGGTCCTGGACCGGGCGGCAGCCGCCTTCACTCGCGCGCTTGAGCTGCAGCCCGATTTCGTCTTCGCCCTGGGCTACCTGATCGAGCTCGCCGCTCTGAAACAGGACACGGCAAGCGTCCGCCGGCTCGGGGCGCAGTACTTCGGGCTGGTACCTGATGGGCCGCTGGCGCAGTACTATCGATGGAGAATCGCCGTTGACCTGCATCAGCCGGATACGCTTCGCACCGTGCGCGCCGGATTCGACAGCCTGAATCCCGAGGCACTCGAAGCTGTCATCAACGCCGCTCAGCTCGGCGGCATCGGGATGGACGACGCGAAATCGGCAGCCCACGCGCTCTGGTCTCGCAGCGGTCTCGTGGACGACAGCCGTTTTGCGCTGTTCAAGCAGCGGGAGATCGCGCTCAATCGGGGACGACCCGCTGAGGCCGCAGACATCTTCGCCCGCCAGGTAGCCTCCACCCAGCTTCGCGCGCGCGACGGCCTGGCCGCGGTGGTCGAGGCGATCTACTGGGGTGCTGACACCACGATCGTCACCCACTGGCTCAGCTCAGCCACCGCCGAACAACTCCACGGGAGTCGGCAGGACAGCCTCAACACCTACTTCACGACGTGTGGACGGGGACTCTGGCAGGTGAGACAGGCAACCACCAGCGCTCTTCCGGCCACCATCGCCAGACTGCGGCAGGCCAACGCCAACGAAAGCGATCCGGAGACTGCCTTCATCCCGCTTTGTGCGGACCTGCTGGAGGCGGAAAATGCCGCCCTGCTCAAACATCCCGACGCCTTTGCACGGCTCCTCACGCTCGATTCACTGGCGGCCAGCGCACCACCCGCAATCACCTGGCTCCAGGCCGCGGCCAATCTCTCGGCGGCCAGGCTGTGGGAACAGCAGGGGAAGCCGGACCGGGCGTTGAC
>JBDTTZ010000216.1:0-15879 GCA_040008015.1 Gemmatimonadota bacterium | reverse complement strand
CGACCAGGGAACGAAACTCACCAAGATCAGCGGACCCGGGACGCTCGGCAGCGGTTACCCGGACTGACCGGCTGGCACCGCCTCTGCGGAAGGACCAGGTGACCGTCTGCCCGGGATCAATGTTACCGAACCGCCGGACGCCATCCGCCGTCAGCAGGTCGGCCCCGTCGATCTTCATCAGGACGTCTCCCCGCCGGAGGCCGGCTTTCTCGGCCGGGCTATCCGGGTCCACCGAATACAGCGTGGGATACTCGCTGAACTCCCAGATTCCACCGGGGCGGACCCGGCAGTTGTGACAGCTGATGCCAAATCCGAACCAGGCCGTCAGCGGATTCTCCGGCGCGGGTGGAATGGCGGGGATAGCTGCCGGAGCGGCGGCGATCGATGGAACGGTGGTCCCGGACAGCCGGGGCGGGCGGATGGGCGCCGTGGGAAGCGGCGTCATGGCCCCGGGACGAGCCGGCGCGGCGGCGGGCGCCGAGGCGATCGCCGGCACCAGCCCGGGAGTGGTGCAATCGTCGCTGGCCCTGATCTGGACTTCCAATACCCTCCCGTTGCGACGCACGGTGAGAGCAACGGCCTGCCCCTCCTTGAGACTGGCGACCTTTTCGCCTGCCGCCCGAGTCGTAATGAGCAATCCGTCGATCGCCACAATCACATCCCCCCTGCGAAGCTTGCCGCTGGCGGGACCGTCCTCGGCAATACCGGTGACAGTGGGCTCTCCCCGGAAAATCCAGCTTATGTCATCGGTCTCCCGATATGTCACCGTGCAGTCGCAGCTGAAACTGCTGATTCCCAGGGCGCCGAAGCTGGCCCACCCTGAACTGCAGCCGGCCGCCGCGGTTTCCTGGGCGCCAGATGGTGCAACAGATACAAGAGTCAGAAGAACGCCGCCTAACACCGCTCGAAAAATGGATCGGGTCATATATCCTCTGTCGGTTTTAGAACCACACCACGCGCCGGGTTCCCCGGGGGGAAGCGGTGCTGTCCCCGTGCTCCCGGTCGAGAGCCTGGAGAATGCGCACGGCAGCATGGTCATCGGGATTCAGTTTGACGATCTGGTTAGCGGCGGCGATGAGGGCGCTGAGCGCGACTTCCCGCCCCTGGATCACATACTGGCTATCGGCCGTGGCCGGGACCCGGGACAGCGCCGCAATCGCCTCGGCGTAGGCCGAGCCGGTTCGCTGGACCAGTGCAGCGGCCTGGAGCGCGTTGTTTTGCTGGAGAGCGGTCAACGCATCGGCGGTCTGCCGGGCCGCCAGCCACTGGCCGGTCGCGAGTCCGCCGAGATAGAGCAGCAGTCCCGCAGCCGCCGCCACGAACAGGCGCGGCACCGGCCGCCGGGACCAGCGGGACGGGGTCAGCAGGCCCTCTCCCCGCAGCGCCTTGATGGTGCGCTCTTCCAGCAGGCGCGACGGCTCCAGCTCCCTTGGCATCCGGGCCAGCGCCTCCCGTTCCACCTGGGTCAGTTCATCCTCGTGCGACATCTTCGGCCTCCACGACTGGATTGAGCATGGCTCGGAGCGATCGCCGGGCGCCAAACAACTGGCTCTTGGAGGTCCCGGGTGCAATGCCGAGCGCGGTTCCGATTTCTTCGTGCGTAAATCCTTCGAGGTCATGCATCACCAGCACCGTGCGATACCCTTCCGGCAGCTGCCGGATCGCCTGCTCCAGGTCCACCTGCTCCGACGGTTGCAGCGCGATCCACGTGGTAATGCCCGGCGACTGCTCCCGCTCTTCCCGCCGTTTGAGTCTCCTCAACTGGTCCCGCGCGACGTTGCATCCGATCGCCGAAAGCCAGGTGCCCAGCGCCGACTCCCAGCGGAACCCCGCCAGCTCCTTCACCGCCCGAACCCAGGTCTCCTGGACGACGTCTTCGGCGTCCATTTCAGAGTAGCCGAGCAAACGGAGTACGAGGAGGTAGAGCCGCGGGGTGTGCCGACGGTAGAGCTCCCGGAAGGCGCGCTCGTCGCCATCCTTGAGAACCGCTTGAGCCAGTTCCCGGTCTGGGGTCACAGGGAGTCCGTGCACGGAGTCATTACGAGGATTAGTCGAACCTGAGGTGCGAAAGGTTGGGTCCGGGATTGAAGACTGAAGATTGAGGATTGAGGATTGAGGATTGAACAGCCGACCTTACAACCACGGCGTTTCAATCCTCAATTCTCAATCGTCAATCCTCAATAAAAAACCCCCTCACCTTGCGGCAGGGGGTTCCTGATGGAGGCGCAGGGAATCGAACCCTGGTCCGAGTAAGGCTCCAGAACCACGTCTACGTGCGTAGGCTCATCTTTCTGCTTCGTCCACCAGCCGGTAACAAGCCGACCTTCCGGCGGATCAGCTCCTGAGATCTCGCTCGCCACGGCGGAGCACCATGGTTCGCCAGCCCGGATTTTCGATTCCGCGGAAGCGCCCCAGGCGGGCTCTTCACACGGAAGGCGCATGAAGCGAGCGTTAGCTCAGCTTACGCGGCCAGTGCCAGGTTAGAATTGGCAGTTGAATCTTTCCAAGTGGTTTTACCAGGGACCTGGACCTGGGCACGCTGCGATTCTTTCTTCAAACCCGTCGAAGCCGATCGCCCCCGGGTGACTGGATTCTAGTCGGTTCCAGATGGTATTTCAAGGCTGGGTCTGAGTGTACAAATTCACCACGGAGTCACAAAGATCACGGAGCTTGCACGGAGACTGACTATTCAGAAGTGCATTCTGTATCGTCAGGGGCAACCCGGTTAATCCTGTCTTCGAAGCTGTGATTGCTTCATGAAGACACTGTTGTTCTCCGTGCCACCTTCGTGTCCTTCGTGACTCCGTGGTGAGCATTTCACTCAGGAATTCGCTATCGCCACCATGTTGCGGCCCCCGTTCTTGGCCTTATAGAGCGCCGCGTCCGCCTGGGCCGGCAGGTTCTGTCGGCTCTTGCTGGTCTCCGGGCACGCCGCCACGCCGAACGAGGCGGTGAGCGGCCACTGCGACTCCTGCCACAGAAACATCCGCTCGCCCAGCGTCTGCCGAATCCGGTTGGCAATGTCCATTCCCGTGGCCGCGGAGGCGTCGGGCAGCCAGACGGCAAACTCCTCGCCCCCGATCCGGGCCGCGGTATCGCTGGTCCGGATCTGTTCCCGGATCAGCCCCGCGAAGTGAACCAGCGCCGCGTCACCGGCCGGATGCCCCAGGGCGTCGTTCAGCGCTTTGAAGCGATCCAGGTCGGCATAGATCAGCGCACCCTTCTCGGTTCCCACTCGCGCCATTTCGGAGTCGAATCCGCGCCGGTTCTTGAGGCCAGTAAGCGGATCCGTCGTGGCAGACTGGCGAAGCTCGTGGACCACCCGCGATGTCGTCAGCGCGGTCTCCATGTCCTTGATGGCCTCGGTCACATCGGAGAGTGCCTGGCTGCCGAGCGACTGTCCCCGGGTGGGCCAGAAGATGGCGGCGCCGATCCGGGCCGACTCGGGTCCGATGGCGACGACCTGGGAGGCGGTCGAGCGGCGCCGGTCACTGACGGTGGTACCCAGCGGGTCCAGCCCGGTCAACAGCACGGTCTCGTCGCCTTTCAATACTCGCATCGCCGGACTGGTGGCATCCACCAGGCTCAACCTCCGGCGCGGATCACCCTGGGGGGAGATGGCCATGACCTGGGGCCCGCCCGGCAGATTGATGACAATGGCGGCGGGTGATCCGGCCAACCGCTCCAGTTGCACCGCCAGTCCCATGGTGACCCGCTCCAGTGGCTCCACCGGCGTCCTGGACTCCCGGGTGGGCAGCAGCGCGTGATGGAAGAGCAGGGCTTCGGCCAGATTCCTGAGCTCCTGGGTGGCGCTTTCCACCATCGACGAGCTGGCCGAGGGCGCGAGAAGCATGGCGCCCAGGGCGCCGGAGCGAGCGACGTAGACCAGGGTCCCGGACTTCACCCGTTCCACTCCTTCGCTGTCATCCCCCGCGAGCAGCATCAGCTTCTGTTCCAGCTCGGTCAGCTCCGGTGCCGGGACGGAGGCCCCGACGTGCCTCGCCAGTAATCCCTTGTCGGTGCCGGCTCCTTCGATTGCCCAAACCGCGGCCGCCTTGTGGGCCGTACCCAGCCAGCGGAGCCCGGGGTCCGGCAGCACCCGGTGAGCCGGGTCGTGGGGGCCCGGGAGCCAGTCTGGCGGGGGGGCCGGCTTTCCACGGCCGAGGAAGTACCCGGCGGCCGCCGCTATCAGCACCAGGATCGGCCAGGCGATGGTCGGCATCAGGTGGGGGGCCGGCGCAGCCAACCGCGGCGGCGGAACCAGATGAAAATGAGCATGCTGATCGCCAGCATCAGCAGCATGACGCCGGGGTAGCCCCAGTGCTCGTGCAATTCCGGCATGAAATCGAAGTTCATTCCATAGATCCCGACGATGAACGTGAGGGGCAGGAAGAACGCCGAAAAGACGGTCAGTACCCGCATGACCTCGTTGGTGCGATGCGATGCCATCGCCAGGTGAATGCTAAGCAGGTTATTCACCTCTTCCAGCAGCTCATCAGCATGGAAATGGTAGCTCTGGGCATTTTCTTCCACGTCCTGGAACAGGGGGGCGTTCCGCTCGAACGGGACCGCCATCTTGTGGACCACGCCGATGGTGAGCCAGAGCATCCGCTTGATGAGGCTCACCCGCCGCTTCAACACGTGGATCCGTTGCAGAGAAGGACTCATCTGCTGGCGGTTGAACAGCGTAGCCTCGAACTCGCCGATGGTGTTCTCCGACTCGTCCAGCGGCCGCTCGTAGGTGCTCACCACCGCGTTCATCAGGTCGGTCAGCAGGTAGGACAGCCGGATCTCGCGGGTCTTGACCCGCAGCAGGTGCTGTTCCCGGAGCTGGATCAGGAAGGGTTGATCCTTCCGGTGAATGGTGATGAAAAACTTCTCGCCGTAGAACACCGCGATCTTGCGAGTTAGCTGCTGGACTGTTTCGGCTTCCGACGGGGCGGTCTCGTCGAAGGCCCGGAGAATAATGAACGACGTGTCTCCGAATCGCTCGTACTTGGGCAGGTGTTCCGGGTCCAGGCAATCGAGCACCGCCGTGGCGTGCAGGCTGTAGGTGACGGCGATCTGGTCCAGCTCTTCCCGGGTGGGATTGACGACATCGAGCCAGACAAACCCGGACTTCCCGGTGAGAACGGTGCTGATCATGCCGCTTCGCCGCCGGGCTCGACGCCTCTGAGGATCCGGAAAGCAGCGACCGCCGCTCCGAAACCGTTGTCGATGTTCATCACCGCAATCCCGGCGGCACAGGAGTTGAGCATCGCGAGCAGGGCCGTGATCCCCCCGAACGAGGCGCCATACCCGACCGACGTGGGCACGGCAATCACCGGGACCCGGACCAGGCCACCCACGACACTCGGCAGAGCTCCCTCCATTCCGGCCACCACGATGATTACCGCCGCCCGGCGCAGCTGCTCGCTGGCGGCGAGCAGGCGATGCAATCCGGCGACACCCACGTCAACCAGCCGTTCCACGGCCAACCCGCATGCCAGCGCCACTTCGGCCGCCTCTTCGGCCACGGGTAGATCGCTGGTTCCAGCCGATACCACAAGGAGGGGGGGGCCACTTGCGGGTTCCGCCGGCTCCGCCGGGAGCACCACGGTTCGGGCAAGGCGGCTCCAGCGGGCCCCGGGGAAGCGCTCCATGACCAGCCGGGCCTGGTCCTCGGCGATCCGGGTGCCCAGGAACCCACCGTCGGCGTGGTGCAGCCGTTCCAGGATAGCGACAACCTGCTCCGCTGACTTGCCCTCGCAGTACACGACTTCAGGGAGACCCTGCCGCAACGCGCGGTGGTGATCCACCCGCGCAAAAGGAAGCTCTTCGAATGGAAAATTGGTCAGCCGTTCGAGGGCAGCCGGAGGGGCAAGCCGGCCGGCGGCCACGTCGGCCAGCAGGATTTCCAGCTGGGCGCGATTCACGCCACCCGGGCGGCCGGCTCGAGATAGAGCTCGAAGATCGCCTCAGCCTCCGCCATGGACTCCACCTGGAAGAGCCGCTCCCGGAGAGAAGATGCTCCAGGCAATCCCCGGGTGTACCAGCCGAGATGTTTGCGGAATTCGATGACGGTCTTGCGAGTGTCTCCCTGGAGCCGCTGGGCCAGCCGGGCGTGGTCCAGGGCAAGCGCAAACCGCTCCTCGGCACCGGGCGGGGCCGGTTGCGACCGCCCTGACAGCAAGGCACGCCCATCGCGGAAGATCCATGGATTGCCGAAGGAACCGCGGCCGATCATGATCGCGGCGCAGCCGGTGTGCTCCCGCATCCGCAGCACATCCTGCGCGTTCTGGATGTCTCCGTTGCCGATGACCGGGATGTCCAGCGCCTCGACCACCCGGGCGATTTCGTCCCAGTTCGCCTTGCCGGCGAACATCTGGGTCCGGGTACGGGCATGGAGGGTGAACGCCCTGGCGCCGGCGTCCTGCATTCGGAGGGCGATCCCCACGGGATCCCGGGCTTCCTCGCTCCACCCGCTCCTGGTCTTGACCGTGATCGGCAGCTGGGTCGCGGCGACGGCGCGGCGAATGATCCGGTCTACCAGGTCGAGATCGCGAAGACAACCGCTGCCGCCGTTCCGCTGCACCACCTTCTTGACCGGGCACCCGAAATTGATGTCGATGAACTCCGGCTGATAAACCTCGGTGACAATTGCCGCGGCCCGCTCCATGGCATCCGGGTCGGCCCCGTAGATCTGCACCCCGATCGGGCGCTCCCCCGGCTCGAACTCCGCCCCCTCCAGGGTTCGTCGGATCCCCCGTCGAATGGCCTCGGCCGAGAGGAACTCGGTCATGAGGATGTCAGCCCCCATCCGGCGGCAGATCTGCCGGAAAGGCGCCTCAGACACCCCGGCCATGGGAGCCAGAACGAGCGGGCATGGGGACCCGGACCAATATGGCAACTTCATGCGCTGAAAATACTTGGGGCTTCTTGGGACGGCAATGGAGAGCGGTTTTTGGAGGCCCGGTAAGCTCGGTCACGGGCCCAAGGAGGCAATTGTGCTAACATCGTTGATGCGCCGTCACCTTTCGCTGGTCCTGGCTACCCTGTTCATCGTGCTCGGAGCGTTCGTCCTGCCGGTGGTCTACCTGCTGTGGATGATGCAGCAGCCCAAGCTGGTGCATCGCACCGTCGACCCGGCCACGCTTTACGCGATGACGATTCCCGGCGTCGTCATTGAGCTGGAGAAAGACCATGGCATCCGGGCGCTGGACGGGACGATTCTCGAGCTCAACCGGGCCGACCTGACCCGCGTCCTCCGAGGCAGTTTTTCCGAAAAGGACGTTATCAACAAGGCGGAAGAGGTGATCCACACCATCGGTACCACGATGGGGCAGGCACCGCCGGATACCTTCCAGTTCTACATCAACATCAAGACCGAGCGGCCGGTGGTCCAGCAATACCTGAAGGGGTATTTCCGCCGCAAGCTGGCGGCGCGGCCGGAATGCACCATGGGGAGCGTCACCGGCATAGCCTGGATGGGCCTGCAGAAGTTATTCGGCAAACGGATCAGCGAGGATGAGCAGCTCCGGCGGCTTCCCCACTGCCGGGGGCCCCGGGAAATCCAGGACGCAATCATGAAGGCGGTGAATGCCCGGCTGGATGGAGGGGGTAAGCCGGGAGTGGACTCCATCAAGGTGCGGCCCGGCTTCAATGCGGCGACCCACCTCCTGGTGCGCCGGACCCTGGCGCTCGGACGGGCGGGCCCCTGGCTGTTTCCCATCTTTCCGCTCCTGCTGTGCGGCATTATCGTGCTGAGCTGGAAAGACCGGCGCCACTGCTATGCCCGGATCGCGGCGCCCCTCCTGATCACGTCGCTCATCCTGCTGGTTGTTTTCATTCCGGTCTACTTTTTCGACCTGGACCTCTACGGCGCGGTGTTCAAGATGAAGATGGTAGCACTCTCCGACAGCACCAGCCTCTGGCTCCAGACCATGTTCTATGTCGTCAAGGTGATGCTGCGCCGGGCATCCTACGATCTCGTCATATTTGGCGGCATCCTGTTGCTCCTCGGGCTGGTCATGACCCGCCAGCACCAGCGCTGCGAGGTCCCGGCAAATTGACAGCCCTTCCCGGTGCGGATAAGGTTCACCCGCCTCCTGTCACGCCACCGCACACCGGAACCAACGCATGCAGCTTCGCGAGCTGTTCACCGAGGGGTCGATCGATCTCGATCTGAAGGAAAGCAGCAAGGACGAGATCCTCGGCGAGATGGTCGGCCTGCTCGGGCTGGACCCCGCCTCCAACGCGGCACTCTTCAAGATTGCCAAGCGAAGGGAGAACCTCGGCTCCACCGGGGTGGGGCGCGGTGTGGCCATCCCGCATTGCCGTTCCCCGGTGGTGGACCGGCTGCGCCTGGCCTTCGGGCGCACGAGGGCGGGCGTGGATTACCAGGGGATCGACAACCTGCCAGTCCACTTCCTGTTCCTGATCGTGGCGCCACCGCCGGAGGTCTCCAATCAATACCTGCCCGTGCTGGGCAAGATTGCCCAGTTCGTGAAGGAGCAGGATGTGCCGGAGCGGTTGATGACGGTGCAATTGCCGGAAGAGTTCCTGGCGCTGCTGGACGAAAAGGGGGTCTAGTACGCTGTTGAGCTTGAGATCCCCCCTGGCGCTCGGGATGACATCGGTTACAAGAGGGTGCCCTTCAGCAGAATCGCCGCAATCGTGAAGTAGATCACCAGCCCGGTTACGTCCACCAGGGTAGCGACGAAGGGCGCCGAGGCGCTCGCGGGGTCGAGTCCGACCCGGCGGAACAGGAAAGGCAGCATGGATCCCGCTACCGTGCCGAACAGCACCACTCCCACCAGGCTCAATCCCACCGTCAACGCGACCAGCATGTAGTGCTCGCCGTAGGTGTGCGCGATCGATTGCCACAGCAGGATCCGCAGGATGCCGATACAGCCAAGGATGGTGCCCAGCACCAGCCCTGCCGGCATCTCCCGGCGCACCACCCGCCACCAGTCGCGTAGCTTGACCTCGCCCAGGGCCATGGCGCGGATGATGAGCGTGGTAGCCTGGGAGCCCGAATTACCGCCGCTGGAGATGATGAGAGGAATGAACAGCGTGAGGACCAGCGCCTTCTGGATCTCGTGCTCGAAGAACCCCATGGCGCTCGCGGTGAGCATCTCGCCCACGAAGAGCACGGCCAGCCAGCCGCCCCGCTTCTTGATCATGGTGCCGAAGCCGACTTCGAGGTACGGTGCGTCGAGCGCGGCGGTGCCGCCGATCTTCTGGATGTCCTCGGTCGCCTCCTCCTGGATCACGTCGACGATGTCATCGACCGTGATGATGCCTTTCATCCGGCCTTCGTTGTCCAGCACCGGGATCGCCATGAGGTTGTGCTCGTCCAGGAGCTTGGCCACGACCTCCTGGTCGGTATCCTCGTTCACCGTGTGGACATCGGTGTGCATGATTTCCCGGACCTGCTTGTCGGAGGGCGAGACGAACAGCTCCCGGGATGACACCACGCCCTGGAGCCGGGACTGGCCGTCCAGCGCGTAGGCATAGTTGACGATCTGAATCCCCTGCACGGCCTGTTTCCTGATGTAGAGCAGCGCCTCGTCCACCGTCATCTCCGGCCGGACCCGGAGGTACCGCGGGTTCATCAGGCCGCCGGCCTCGTCCTCGGCGTAGGCGAGCAATGCGCTCACCTCGAGCCGGGTCGGCGTGTCCAGCGCATTCAGCAGCTCGGTCCGAAGCTCGTCCGGCGCCTCCTGGAGCACGTCGGCGGCGTCGTCCGGTGCCAGCAATCGCATCCAGCTGCGGCGCTCACCCGGCTGCATCGCCTCCAGGATGGACACCTGGTCCCGGGCGTCCAGGCTGAGAAAGAACTCCTCCGCATCGATCCGCCCCAGCAGGGAGAAGCCTTCCAGCCGCTCTTCCGGCGACAGGATGGCCCAGGCATCGGCCAGCGCGTCCGAGTCCATGGCTGAAGCGGAGGTGGAGACTCTCATGGGACTACTCCCATTCGATCGTGGCGGGAGGCTTGGAGCTGATGTCGTACACGACCCGGTTCACCCCCCGGACCTCGTTGGCGATCCGGCTCGAAATGTGGGCCAGCACGTCGTGGGGGAAGGGGTACCAGTCGGCGGTCATCCCGTCGCGGCTGGTGACCGCGCGGATGGCCACCACCTGGTCGTAGCTGCGGTCATCGCCCAGCACGCCGACCGAGCGCACCGGCAGTAGCACGGCGAATGCCTGCCAGATCTCGTCATAGAGGCCGGCCGCGCGGATCTCTTCAATGTAGATCGCGTCGGCCTGGCGCAGGATCTCGAGCGAAGGGCGGGTCACCTCTCCCAGGATCCGGATGGCGAGCCCCGGCCCGGGAAACGGGTGCCGTCCCACGATTTCTTCCGGCAGCCCCAGCTCGCGCCCCACCTGCCGCACCTCGTCCTTGAACAGCTCGCGCAGCGGCTCGATCAGTTTGAAGGGAAGCCGCTCGGGCAGCCCGCCCACGTTGTGATGGGTCTTGATGGTCACCGAGGGCCCGCCCCTCGGCGAGATCGACTCGATCACGTCCGGGTACAGGGTGCCCTGGACCAGGAACCCGACATCGTCGCCCACCTGCTTCGCCTCGGTCTCGAACGCCTCGATGAAGGTGTGACCGATCCGGCGCCGCTTCTCTTCCGGATCGGTCACGCCGGCCAGCCGGGAGAGGAAAAGCTCGGACGCATCCACCACCCGGAGATCGATCCCCAGGTGACGCCGGAAGGTTTGCTCCACCTGGGTCCGCTCGTGGAGCCGGAGCAGGCCATGATCCACGAAGATGCAGGTGAGCAGGTTGCCCACCGCGCGATGGACCAGCGCGGCCGCCACCGAGGAGTCCACCCCGCCCGAGAGTCCGCAGATGACCCGGCGGCCGTTTACCAGTTGGCCGATTTTCACGATCTCGGACTCGATGAAGTGGCCGGGAGTCCAGTCGGGGGTGCAGTGACAGACGCCGAAGAGAAAGTTCTGCAGCATTTCCCCGCCCCGCGGGGTGTGCGCCACCTCAGGGTGGAATTGAAGACCGAACAGTGGCTTGCTCTGGTGCTCGAACGCGGCGATCGGGCTGTTCTTGCTCGAGGCGGTGACGACATAGCCCGGGGGAGGCACCTCGATGTGGTCGCCATGGCTCATCCACACCGGCGTCTCCTCGTGCGGGTCGAAGCCGGTGAACAGCTTCCCCCCTTCGACATGAATCGCGGCCCGGCCATACTCGCGGTGATCGGCCAGAATCACCCGGCCGCCCGAGAGGTGTGCCATCAGCTGCATGCCATAACAGAGGCCGAGTACGGGAGTCCCCATCTCGAGAAGCCCGGGATCGGCGCTGGGAACGTTGTCTCCGTAGACCGAGTTGGGGCCGCCGGAGAGAATGATCCCCTTGGGGTTCCAGTCCCGGATCCATTGCAGGGTCCGGGAGGGCGGGTGGATTTCGCAGTAAACGTGGGCTTCGCGAACACGACGGGCAATCAGCTGGGTAAACTGGGATCCGAAGTCGATGATCAGAATGCCCTGATGATGGCTGGCGGTCACCCTTGAGCCTCCCAGGCTGGTTCCACGGATTCAGCAGCGAAAATCTCCTCGTCCCGGATGCGCGGGCGCACCACGGCCCAGCGCCCGGCATCCACCAGCACCTCGGCCGGACGGGGGCGGGTATTGTAGGTCGAGCTCATGACGAAGCCGTAGGCGCCCGCACCCAGCACGGCGAGCAGGTCGCCCCGCTCGAGACCGGGCAGCTCGCGATCGAGCGCCAGGAAATCGCCGGTCTCGCAGACGGGACCGACAACGTCCATGCGCAGGGGCACACGGCCGCGTGACCGCACCTCGGTAATCGCGTGAAAAGCGCCGTAGTGACTGGGACGCACCAAATCGTTCATGCCCGCGTCCACGATCACCAGGTCCTTGCCGCCGGAATGTTTGCGGGAGAGCACCTGGGTCAGCAGTACGCCCGAACTGCCGACCAGGAAGCGGCCCGGCTCCAGCACGATGGTAAGCTCGCGATGGCGCAGCAGTGGAACGACTGCCTCGGCCACCAGGGCCGGCTCCAGCGCGATCTCGTCGCGGTACCGGATCCCCAGGCCGCCGCCGATGTCGAGATAGCGCACCGTGTCGATGCCGGCGGCGGCGATCCGGTCCACCACGGCCAGCAATCGCTCCAGGCCCTGCCGGTACGGGGCCGGATCGAGCAGCTGGCTTCCCAGGTGCATGGCGATAGTGTCCAGCTCCAGCGACGGTTCCTGAGCAATGGCGACGGCGAGGTCCACCACCTGGTCATAGGGCACCCCGAACTTCACGGCACCCTGTCCGGTGGCGATAAAGGGATGGGTCTTGGCCGTGACGTCCGGATTCACCCGGATCCCCACATGCACGTGGACACCGCGCGCCGTTGCGATGGCGGCCAGCTCCATCATCTCGGCGACCGACTCAAGGTGCACGTGGCCCAGCCGTTCCTCCACGGCCGACTCCAGCTCGGTCCCGGTCTTCCCTACCCCGCTGAACACGATGCGATGCGGAGGAAACCCGGCCTTGAGGGCACGCCGCATCTCGCCGCCGGACACGATGTCAGCGCCGGCGCCCAGGTCGCGAAGGACGCGCAGCACCGCCAGGTTGCTGTTGGCCTTGATGGCGTAGCAGATCTTGTGGGGGATCGCGGCAAACGCCGACTCCAGCGCCCGGTACCGCTCCCGGATCACTGCCGCGTTGTAAACGTAAAGCGGGGTTCCCACTTTTTCGGCGATCAGCGCCAGGGGAACCCCGCCCATCTCCAGGTCCGCGCCCGACCGGGCGAGTCCCGCGTCGCCGAGGAGCGGCGTGAGATCGCTCAGGGAGCCCGACGTGGGCTCCACCCCGGCCGTCAGTACGCTCTTGCCCATACCGCCTCGACGACGCTGGGCTCTCCGCACCACATGCACTTGTCCGGGGTGGTCGCCGAGCGAAACTCTTCGTCCGGAAGCACCCGGATCGTGGCCTTGGTTGCTTCCTTGATTGCGGTTTCGCAGGCGGCGCGGCCGCAGAACCCGGCGTAGACGAAACCGCCGGGATTCTCTATGAATTCCAGGAACTGCGCCTTGGTGGCCCCGCGCAGGCTGGCCGCCTCCCGGCGCGCCCGGGCCGCTTCCAGCAGGTGGGTCTGCATCCGCTCGCATTCGCCCTTGATGCGGTCGGTGATGCCGGCCAGGGGCACCGGCTCCTTCTTGCCGCCGGTGCGCCGGGCCAGCATGGCGGTGCCCGAAGCAATGTCGCGGGGACCCAGCTCCAGCCGGAGCGGAGCGCCGCGGCCTTCCCACTCATAGTACTTGGCGCCCGGCGTCATGCCTTCGCGGGCATCGAGGAAGACCCGCACCCCGCCGTCCCGAAGCTCCTGGAGCAGCCGGTTGGCGGCCTCGAGCACCACGATTTTCTCTTCGTCTTTCTTGTGGATCGGCACGATGATGACCTGGTATTGCGCCAGTCGGGGAGGACAGACCAGGCCGGCATCGTCACTGTGGGTCATGATCAACCCGCCAACCAGCCGGGTGGACACGCCCCACGAGGTGCTCCACACGTAGTCGAGATTGCCCTCCACCGTCTGGTAACGCACGTCGAATACCCTGGCGAAATTCTGCCCCAGGTTGTGGCTGGTGCCCGCCTGGAGCGCCCGGTTGTCCTGCATCAGGGCTTCGCAGGCGTAAGTCCTGAGCGCGCCGGCGAAGCGCTCGCTGTCGGTCTTGCGACCGGTCAGCACCGGCATCCCGATCCAGCCCTCCATGAACTCGCGGTAGAGCTTGAGGATCATCAGCGTTTCTACTTCCGCCTCGGCCTCGGTGGCGTGCGCGGTATGACCCTCCTGCCAGAGAAACTCTGTGGTGCGGAGGAAGAGCCGGGTTCGCAGCTCCCAGCGGACCACGTTGCACCACTGGTTCAGCAGCACGGGAAGGTCGCGGTAGCTCTGGATCCACTTGGAGAACATGGCATAGATGATGGTCTCCGACGTGGGCCGGACCACCAGGGGCTCCTCCAGCTCCTTGCCGCCACCGTGCGTCACCACCGCCGTCTCCGGCGCGAAGCCTTCGACATGCTCGGCTTCGCGGGCCAGGAAACTCTGGGGGATGAACAGCGGGAAGTACGCGTTCTGGTGCCCGGTTGCCTTGAACCGGTCATCCAGGGCACGCTGCATCTGTTCCCAGATGGCGTAGCCGTTGGGCCGGATCACCATGCACCCCCGCACCGGGCTGTAGTCCGCCAGCTCGGCCCGCATGATGACTTCGTTGTACCAGGCCGAGAAATCGGCGGCCCGGGTGGTCAGTGCCTTGTTGTCGGCCATTCAACCAGCTCGTGACAAGTGACAGGTAACAAGTGACAAGTGAACTATTCTCCGGTGTTCTTGATGAGTTTGCCCAGGGCCTCGGTTACTCCATCGAGCGGCACGCCGCTCTGGGTCTTGTTGGCCAGGTCCTTCACCATCACTTCGCCGCGGGCCCGGTCGTCGGGGCCGATTACGATCGCTACCCCGGCGTTCCGGCTGTCGGCCAGCTTCATCTGCTTGCCTACCGCGCCACCGCTCAATGGGTACTCGACCCGGTAACCCTGGTCCCGAAGCTGGTGCGCCAGCCGGAGCGCGTGGGGCACATCCTCACCGGTGATCGCCGCGATGAACACGTCGATGCTGGAGTGATGGGTGGGGACCAGGCCCTTGTCCTTGAGCAGCTCGCCCAGGACGACATCCCCGAAGCCGAAGCCCACCGCGGCCAGGTCCACTCCGCCCACCGCGCCGGCCAGGCTGTCGTAGCGACCGCCGCCGCAGATGGCGCGCAGCGTCTTGCCTCGGTCAAAGACTTCGAAGACAGTCCCCGTGTAGTACGCTAAGCCTCGAACAACACGGAAATCGAGTTGGACAAAACCTGCCAAGCCCATGCTGCCCAAGGCATCGAAGACTCTGAGAAGTGGCGCTCCGATGGACTCGCCATCAGGAATCGTCGCAAGAGCAGCCTTGAGAGAGTCCCTGCTGTCAATTTCACCAACTGCAATGACGTCACTGACCGTGGCCGGAGCAAACATTTCTGCATCACTCTTGAAGGATTCCAGTTCTTCCTTACGAAGTTTTTCCATTCTGTCCAAGAAGCCAAGAGCTCGGGGAATTTTATCCTCGGGAACTTTCCTCCTCAAAAGAGCTTCAAGGACACGTCGATCTGACAGTCGGACGTAAACATCCTTCTCAGTCAGCCCAAAGGCGCGAATCACGTCGATCGCCAGGGCGATGATTTCCGCATCGGCCAGCGGGCTGGGCTCCCCGATCAGATCGCAGTTCAGCTGGAAGTGCTCGCGCAGGCGGCCGCGCTGCTGCCGTTCGTAGCGAAAGAGCTGCGGAATGGAAAACCAGCGGATCGGCTTCTTGAGTCCATTCGCCCGCGCCGCCACCATGCGGGCGAGGGTGGGCGTCATCTCGGGGCGGAGCGCCACCGGCCGGTCGCCTTTGTCGACAAAATTGTACAGCTGGCCGACGATTTCCTCGCCGCTCTTCGCGGTATAGAGCTCCAGCGGTTCCAGCGGGGGACCGTCGTATTCCTCGAAACCGTACCGCTCCGCCACCAGGCGCCAGGTTTCGAAGATGTGAGCACGGAGAAGGAAGTCTTCAGGATAGAAGTCGCGAAAGCCCGGCAGGGCCTGGATCGGCATGGCCCAAAATAACAGCGTGCAGGGTGCAGGGTACAGGGTGCAGGGAGAAGATCTTAGATCACCTCCATGCCGAGAGCCAGCATGACATCGCCTACGGTGTGGAAGGACCCGGTGACGAGGACGGTACCCGCCCCCTGCTGCACCGTGCGGAGGGCATCATCGAACTCGGGCACCAGCGACCAGGTCGCGTGGGCCGGCGGCCGGTCGGAGCGGCGCAGCCACTGGTCCAGCCACTGGAGGTCCCAGCCCCGG
>JBDTTZ010000215.1:0-17865 GCA_040008015.1 Gemmatimonadota bacterium | reverse complement strand
TGAGCGTGGTATAGGCGGGTTGGTTGCGCAGCGTGGAGAGATGCTCCGCGACCACCTCGGCCACCCGGGTGCCAAGGTGGCGCATGGTCTCATAGTCCAGATCAAGAGGTGAGCGCATGAGCCTGGAGTGACAAAGTGGGGCAGGGTGAGGAAATATCACTTTGCCTCACCTTGTCACCTTCCGGAAAGGGACCAGATGTACGCCGCCACGGCCCGGGCTTCGTCATCGGTGATCGAGGAACCCCCTCGCGCCGGCATCATGATACCGGACTTGGATTCCCCGGCCGGGACGCCGGCAAGGATGGTGGCCAGGATCTTGTCGTACTCGCCCCGGCTGTGAAGCCACACCGTGTCAGCAAGACTGGGAGCCATCCCGCCCACGGCCTCCTGGCCGTGACAGGCATAACAGACCCCGTGCCCGGCATAGACCTGCTTCCCATCCGCAATCATCTGCACGGTCACCCCGGCCGGCAACGAATCCGCCGCGCGCGACTGCGCCATACCCGCTCGGGGAAAGGCAAATGTGGCAACCAGAAAGGTCAGCCGACCCCAACGGATCATGGTTCTCAGTCCTCAGTCCTCAGTCCTTTGTACCATCTCTTTGAAGCGACTGAATATATCTTACGAGGTCCAGCGATGTAGCCTGCCACCAGCGGGAGGCTCCGGAGTGCATTGTGATCCTGCTCATAGCTTTGGAGATAGTGCTGACGTTCCTTGGCCATTGAGGATCGGAGATTGAGGATTGCGGATTGAACAGCCCCGGTCCATTGTAGTCAGGTTGTTCAATCTTCAATCGTCAACCTGCAATCGTCAATTGGATTGAGACCTCCCTCGCACTGGATACTGTCATGCGCCGACGCCACTTCCTCGCTCGTTCCGCCCAGACCGCCGCCGCGTTTGGAGTGCTTCGCACCCTGGGCGCCTGCCGGAAACCGGCCCCGGTGGCCGGCACGCCCGCCGAGCCAGGATTCCTCGCGCTCCGCGACAAGTACTTTCTGAAAGCGCTGGAGTACAACCCGGTCACCTCCACCTACCTCGGAGGCGACGGGTATGACCCGAGCCTGGCGAGTATCAACGGGAAGCTCCGCGACTACAGCAGCGCCGCGCTGGCGACCGAAACCGCGTCCTATCGCGAGCTGGAAGCCCAGCGGATGGCGATCGATCCGACAGGCTTGAGCGTGACATCCCGGGTGGATCACGCGGTGATGGGAGCGCAGATCGGCTTCATGCTGCACCAGTACGATCGCAAGTATCACCAGCGATCGGTGGATACCTACGTGGCGGAGCCGTTCCGCGGCGTGGACTGGCAGATCCAGCAGATGACGCCGTTCGATGGCGCAACCCTGGGCAGCCTGGAGGAATGGCAGCTGGTCACCCGCAGGCTGCTGGCAATTCCGGGGTACCTGGAGAGCGCCCGCACTAACCTGCTGGCCGGCAAGACGGCGGGCAACCTGCCCGACCACCGCATGATCCAGCGGGACGGGATCGGCGGCAGCGAATCCAACGACACCTATTTCCGCGCCACCCTGGTGGACCTTGCCCGGGGGTACCTCGGCTCCCGCCCCTTCGCGGCCAGGACGCTGGGAGAATTGCGCGCCGCCGGCGTGGCCGCGGCGGGCGCCTATACCGGCTTCGCCAATTTCCTCCGCAGCACCTACGACGTCAACGACACGGTCGATCGCTTCGCGGCGGGAGAAGAGGAGTACCAGTGGCGGCTCACCAACAACCTCCAGGTGCGGAAGACCACGGCGGAGTTGTTCGACTACGGCGCTCAGCAGGTGGCGATGTACGAGAGCAAGATGTTCGAGGTCGCGGCTGAGGTGGCCCGGCAATCCCAGCTCAGCCTCTCCTTCACCACCGACGCCGACCGGCGCGCCTCGGTGCGCGCGGTGATGGACTTCCTGTCCAGGGATTCCCCGGCCAACGATGACGAGCTGTTCCGCTGGTACCGGGAGGCCGGCGAGCGGGCGGTAGCCTACGGGCGGGAGAACCAGATGTTCGCCATTCCGGCGGATTACAAGCTCGATGTGATCCCGACCCCGCCCGTGCTCCGCAGCACTATCGACGCCGCGTACTACCCCGCGCCTCCCTTCAAGAAAACCGGCGTCGGCCGGTTCTACCTGACTCCGACCGGCAACGACCCCGGCGCGCTGAAGTTGAACAACCGGGCGTCGGTGCCCGACACCGCGGTGCACGAAGGCTTTCCCGGCCACGACTGGCACTTCAAGTACATGACCGAGCACGCCGCCGAGATTTCCAACCTGCGCTGGCTCACTCCGGGCGCGGTGGAGGATTCATCGTCGGCCTGGCAGGATTCGATGACTACCGAAGGCTGGGGACTCTATTGCGAGGAAATGATGGCCGAGCCGGTGACCGGCCACTCGACCGGGTTCTACACCCCGTCCGAGCTGCTGTACGAGATCCAGGGCCAGCTGCTGCGTGCCGCGCGGGTCCGGATCGACGTGGGACTCCACACCGGTCGCATGGGATTCAACGAGGCCATGGATTACTTCACCGAGCACGTTCTCTTCCGCCCCGGAGCCTGCGCCGCCGGCATGGAAGACGGTGAAGCGCATGCCGCCTGCGACAGTGCCCTCCGGGCGATCTATCGCTACAGCAAGTGGCCCACCCAGGCCATCACCTACAATCTCGGCAAGAACGAAATCCTGGCCCTGCGCCAGGACGCGGTGAGCCGCCGCCCCAATGAAGGGGTGCGCGGGTTCCACGAGCGGTTCATGCGGATGGGCACCATACCGCCGGGATTCTTCCGCAATGCGCTGCTGGAGGGAGACAGTACGACGACGGCGTGAAGGGGGAAAGGTAGAAAGAGCCACCGGTCGGATTTGAACCGACGACCGCTCGATTACGAATCGAGAGCTCTACCCCTGAGCTACGGTGGCCAAAAAGAATCCGGGAATGTGGGAATGAAGGAATCCGGGAACAACGGGACCGTTCCCACATTCGGGTTTTCCCATATTCCCGGCGTTCGCAATGCCCTGGCGCGGACTCGAACCGCGACGCCTTGCGGCACTACCCCCTCAAGATAGCGTGTCTACCAATTTCACCACCAGGGCGTAAGTGGCCAAGATAACGGGGGTTGGCCCTCCATAAAAGTGGCGGGTGCGACCGTGGGCCGATTGGCAACCCTGGGTGCCCACGGGCCCAGCTGCCCACCGGCCCACCTACTTCACTTTGCTCTGGTACGGACTCCCGCTGATGGGCACCCCATTAAGCGTGATGTCGACCTGGTCGTTGCCCTTGAACAGGGGAAGGTAGGTCGCGGTGTAGGTCCCATTGCCGTTATCGGAGACGTTGGGTGTTGCGTGGTTCTTGCCGCTCACCATGACGCTGAACTGGCCGGCGTAGCCGCCCTGGGTGAGCCGATTCCCGAAGGCGTCGGCGCTGGTGATGGTGATGGTGGTGACCTTGAAGGATTTTCCGTTCGGAACATTGGCGGTGGTGAAGGCCGGCGAAGGCTGCCCTCCCGGGACCACGATTACCGTGGCGGCCTGGTTCACGGTCACGCTACCGATCCGCGCTGTGATCGTCTTGGACTCGGGCCGGGTCGAAGTCAGCGTTGCCGTGGCGACTCCGCTCGCGTCCGTCGGCCCGGCCGGCTGACCGACGGTATTGCCGCTTCCGGTGACGGAAATAGTCACCGTCTGCCCGGAAACCGGCGCACCGGTATCATCCCGGGCGGTCACCGTAATGGTCGCCATTCCGGTGCCGGCCACGATGCTGGCCGGAGCGGCGGACACCGTCGAACGCAGGGCGCTCGGCAGCGGGGACGTGATCGTGATGACGCCGGAGCTGGTGGCCGTGTGCCCGGTCGCGGCGAAAATGAGAGTGCGGTCACCCGCGGCCCCGGTGATCTTGAGATCGGTGAACTGGGCGACCCCGTTGCCATCGGTCGCCACCGTCGTGGCTCCCTCCAGCGCCCCGCCGCCACTGGCGATCTGTGCCGTCACCTGCACTCCGGCATGCGCGAGCGGATTGCCCGTGTCGTCTTCGAGCTGGATGACCGGCTGGGTGGCGAACACTTCGCCACTCCGGGCCGAGCTGGATGGCTGGGTCACCAGTACCAACTGGGGCGGCGGACCCTGGGTGGCGGTAGCCGAGAAGTTCACCGGCGATCCGGTGGTCCCGCCATGGGTCGCGGTGGCGGTTTGAACGCCGGCGGTGGAACCCAGGGTCCATGATACCGCTGCCTGGCCATCGGGTCCCGTCGTCACCGTTCCGCTGCTGAGTGAACCGGCGGCGGCCTGCCAGGTGACCTCCTCCCCACTCACCGGATTGCCGTAGCTATCGAGCAGCCGAACCACCAGCGAGTCCGGAACCGCGTGGCTCACCTGCGCCGTCTGGCCATCGCCGCGGACCAGCTCGATCTGATCGACCGGGCCGGGATCGGCGTGCGCGTTGAACATGGTCCTGGGAGCCAGCTGGCCTGACGCACTGATGCCGACTTCGAGAACCTGGGTGCCGGAGACGGTGCCCAGGCTCCAGGCAAACCGGGCCTTGCCCTCGTGATCGGTGATGACCGCGGTGGGCGTAACGACACCACCGAGGGTCACCACGAACGACACGGCCTGGTTCACCACCGGCCGGTCGTGCCCATCACTCACACGCACCATCAGAGAATCATTCAGAGGCTGACCCACGATCCCCTGCTGAGCGTCTCCGTCCAGGATGGTGACCGCGGCCGGCGCGCCCTCGCTGGGAAGCAGCAGCCGATCGGAGGCGCAGCCGGGGAGCAGCGCCAGCGCCAGCGCGACCAGAAATCGAGGGCTCAAGGGCGGTTTCATTATCCCCGCAGCATGGGTATGATTGGGAAGGTTGTGGCTCCATCGCAACAATGCCACGCATATCAAGTAAGCTGGCCCCCCGCCGGCCCCATATGACCGGGATCACAGAGCAGACGGCAACCGGCGGGCCACGGTAATCCCGGCCCCCCGGCTCCCCGGCCCCGAAGCCCGATCAAGCCGTTTCACCGGAATCGTTTCCCTCAGGACGTGCAATAAATGCGTCTGTCGCTCCGCTTTGTCATTCCGTTGCTCCTGGCCATCGCCGCGTTTGCGTACGCGGTGGTGCCGCTGGTCGACCGGCAGACCCTCCGGTGGTCGGTGCGGGACCTCGACATTCGCGCCACCCTTATCACCAACACCGCACAGGGATCCATGCAGGAGTTGCTGCGGACCAGCAACCATTCGGGTCTCGAGCAGTTCTTCACCCGGATCACCGAGGACGAGCGCCTGTTTGCCATAGGGTACTGCCCGCTGTCGGGTGAAACGGTCACGACTCCGACCATGCCTTCGGAGGTCACCTGTGACGACCTTACCAGTTACGCGGGCCCGTCAGGGCACCTGCTGGAAGTCGCCGCGGGACCGGTCCTGGTATCGGTGCGGCCACTCGAAATCGACGGGGTGGCGGCCGGGAACCTGGTGCTGGTGCACGACATGAGTTTTGTGACGCGGCGGAGCGAGGAAACCCGGCGGTACGTGTTCCTCTTCTTCGTCGGCCTCGGATTGAGCGTGGCGTTGATCACGGTGGTCATCGCGCAGCTGAGCTGGCGCGGGTGGGTGCAAGGTCTGCGCGCGTTGATGCGCGGCGAAGGCCTGTTCCGCCCGTCGGACCGACCCGATATCCCGGAACTGCGCCCGATCGCCGGCGACCTGCGGACCCTGATCCGGGATCTCGAGGCCGACCACCGGTCGCGGGACTCGGAAAGGCTGGCGTGGACGCCCGAGGCGTTGCGCTCGATCGTTCGCGAGGACCTGCGAGGTCAGCAGGTGATCGTGGTGTCGAACCGGGAACCCTACATCCACGTGCGCCAGGGAAACGGCATCGCGGTCCGGCGGCCGGCGAGCGGCCTGGTCACCGCCTTGGAGCCGATCATGCGGGCATGTACAGGCACCTGGATCGCGCACGGCGGCGGCTCGGCCGACCGGGAGGTAGTGGATTCCCACGACCGGGTGGGTGTCCCACCGGAGCGGCCGGCGTATCAGCTCCGCCGGGTCTGGTTGAGCGATGCCGAGGAGGCCGGCTACTACTACGGCTTCTCAAACGAGGGGCTCTGGCCGTTGTGCCACATCGCCCACGTTCGCCCGGTGTTCCGGACGTCGGACTGGGACCAGTACGTCGAGGTCAACCGCCGGTTTGCCCAGGCGGTCATCGAAGAATCGAAAGCTCCCGACCCCATCGTGCT
Source organism: Gemmatimonadota bacterium (assembly GCA_040008015.1). Lineage (GTDB taxonomy): Bacteria > Gemmatimonadota > Gemmatimonadetes > Gemmatimonadales > GWC2-71-9 > DASYPP01. The sequence continues at coordinate 11,663 of JBDTTZ010000215.1, read as the reverse complement.
GGTCCAGGATTACCACTTCGCGTTGCTGCCGAGAATGATCCAGGACAAGCTGCCCGCGGCGACGATCATTTCCTTCTGGCACATTCCCTGGCCCAATCCCGAGGCGTTTGCCATCTGCCCCTGGCGAGAAGAACTGCTGGACGGCATGCTGGGCAGCAACATCCTCGGGTTTCACACCCAGTTTCACTGTAACAATTTTGTCGACACCGTCGATCGCCTGCTGGAAGCGCGGGTGGACCGGGAGACGTTTACCGTTACCTACCGGGGCCAGCCGACCGCGGTCAAGCGCTACCCGATCTCCATCGAGTGGCCGCCCTCGCCGGACTTGGTCGCCAAGCCCGTGGAGGAGTGCCAGCGCGAAGTGCGGGAACGGCACGGGCTGCCTCCCGACCACGCGATCGGCATCGGGATCGACCGGCTGGATTACACCAAGGGCATCGAGGAGCGGCTGCGCGCCGTGGAGCGCCTCCTGGATACCCGGCCGCAGTGGGTCGGCGCCTTTTCGTTCATCCAGATCGCGGCACCGACCCGTACCCGGATCGAGCAGTACCAGGAGTACGAGGAGCGGGTTCGGGCCATGGCCGATCAGATCAACGCCCGCTTCGCGGGGGCGCGTCACCCGCCCATCATTCTCATGGTCGAACATCATGAACCCGCGGACATTTACGAGTACTACCGCGCGGCCCAGTTGTGCATGGTCACCAGTCTCCACGACGGCATGAATCTCGTTGCCAAGGAGTTTGTCTCGGCCCGGGACGACGAGCGGGGCGTCCTGGTCCTGAGCCACTTTACGGGCGCGGCGCGGGAAATGGCGGAAGCGATCGTGGTGAATCCCTACGATACCGACCAGTGTGCCGCCGCCCTCCATATGGCCCTCACCATGTCGCCTGGAGAGCAACGGGCCCGGATGCGGGTCATGCGGGGACTGATCCAGGAATTCAACGTGTATCGATGGGCCGGACGCATGTTGATCGATGCGGCCGGGGTCCGCCGCCGGGGCCGCCTCCGGGAACGCGGCGTGACCCCCGAACGGCCCCGCGCCGTCCTCAGCGGGGCGGTCGAGGGTGTCCTTCCCCGGTGAGCGCAGGGCATCCCCGGCTGCCGTCACCGCCGCTTCCCCAGCCGGACTGGGCCTACTTCATCGACATCGACGGCACCCTGGTCGAGCTGGCCGAATCGCCCGGCGCGGTGCGGGTCCGCCCGGAGAGCCGGCAACTGGTCGCGGAATTGTACGCCTCGACCGGCGGCGCCGTCGCTCTCATCAGCGGCCGTTCGATCGCCGATATCGACGGATTGTTTCCCGGGATCCGGCCGCCGGCCGCCGGTCAGCACGGGATTGAGCGTCGCGACGCCTCGGGCGCGGGCAGCACACATCCTTTTCCCGTGGAGCGATTGGAGTTGGCCCGGAAGCGGATCCGGACCGCGATCGCCGGCAAGCCCGGGCTGCTGCTCGAAGACAAAGGCCTCTCTCTCGCCCTGCACTACCGCCGCGCGCCGCGCCTGGCCGGATACGCGCACCGCGTGGCGCGCTCGCTGCTGCCCCGGCTCGGCGCCCAATATGGTCTCCAGGCCGGGAAGTACGTGGTGGAACTGAAGCCCAGGGGCAAGGACAAGGGCGTCGCGGTGCGGGAGTTCATGGCGGAAACACCGTTCCGGGGGCGAACCCCGGTATTCATCGGAGACGACGCGACCGATGAATTCGGCTTTGCCGTGGTGAATCGGCTCTACGGATACTCCATCAAGGTTGGGCGGGGACCGACCGCGGCCCACTGGCATCTCGCGAACGTGGAGGCGGTGCAACGATGGCTTCGCTCGACCTGGCCCTGATCGGCAACGGCACCATCGGCGCGTTTATCGACGCGGATGGGGAAATCAACTGGGCCTGTTTCCCCCGATTCGACGGGGATCCGGTATTCTGCTCCCTCCTCAAGACCCCGCAGGATCCCGGAGACTTTGGTTACTACCGCGTCGAGCTTGTTGACTGCGTCAGGACGGAGCAGGAATACCGGTCCAATACCCCCATCCTCATTACCCGGCTGTACGATGGCAGCGGCGGCAGTGTCGAAGTCATCGACTTCGCTCCCCGCTTCTACCAGTTTGGCCGCCTGTTCTGTCCTATCGTGCTGGCCCGCCGGGTCACCCGGCTTGCCGGCACTCCCCGCATCCGGGTGCGCTTACGACCGGCGGCGGACTATGGTAGCCAGCCGGCGGCCATCACCTTCGGAAGCAATCACATCCGCTACCTGGGCAAGGACCTGACGCTACGGCTCACCACCGATGCCGCGGTGACCGCGGTCCTGGAAGAGAATGCCTTCTTCCTGGATGACTCGATCACCCTGTTGCTGGGGCCCGACGAAACCGTGCAGGGCGGAGCCGCCGAGGTCGGCCGGCACTGGTTGGAGGAAACTACCGGCTACTGGAGGAACTGGGTCGGCTCCCTGGCGATACCCTTCGAATGGCAGGACGCGGTGATCCGGGCGGCGATCACCCTCAAGCTGAACGTGTTCGAGGACACCGGGGCCATCGTCGCCGCGCTATCCACCTCGATACCCGAGGCCTCGGCAAGTGGCCGCAACTGGGACTATCGCTTCTGCTGGTTACGGGACGCCTACTTCGTGGTCAACGCGCTCAATCGGCTGGGCACTCCCCGGACGATGGAGCGCTACCTCGGGTACATTCTCAACATCATCGCGGCGGATACCGACCACATCCTGCAGCCGGTCTACAACCTGAGCGGCCACTCCCTCAAGTCCGAACATGTCGTCACGTCGCTCCCCGGCTACCGCGGCATGGGGCCGGTGCGGATCGGCAACGAAGCCTCCGACCAGGTGCAGCATGACGTATACGGATCCGCCATCCTGGCGGCAACCCACGTGTTCTTTGACCGCCGGCTGGTGCGGATAGGTGACGCGTCGCTGTTTCGCCGTCTCGAGCCGCTGGGAGAGCGGTCGGTGCAGGTGTTCGACCAGCCCGACGCCGGGTTGTGGGAGCTGCGTGGCACCACCCGGATCCACACCTTTTCCAGCGTGATGTGCTGGGCCGGATGCGATCGGCTCTCCCGGATCGCCGGGCACCTCGGCCTCGCCGATCGCGCGGCGTACTGGCGAGAGTGCGCCGACCGGATGCACCGGGTCATTTGCGATCGGGCCTGGAATGCCCAGCGCGGGACGTTCGTGGCCACCTTCGACGGTGACTCGCTGGACGCCAGCCTGCTGCGGCTCCATGAATTGCGGTTTCTCGCCGCCGACGATTCCCGCTTCGTGGCCACCGTGGGGGCGATCGGCGCCAATCTCCGCCAGGGAGATTTCGTCTTCCGGTATATGGAGGCCGACGATTTCGGAGTACCCCAGAACGCGTTCCTGGTATGTACCTTCTGGTATATCAACGCCCTGGACGCCATCGGGGAGCGGGAAGAGGCCCGCGCCCTGTTCGAGAACCTGCTCAGCTGCCGCAATCGGCACGGGTTGCTGGCCGAGCACATCGATCCCCGCACCCGCGAGCAATGGGGCAATTTCGTGCAGACCTACAGCATGGTGGGGATCATTGATTCAGCGGTTCGAATGTCGGTCGGTTGGGAGCAGGCGATCTAGAACGCCTAGCTGATGGTACTGCTGAAGGGGCTCCCCTGGATCGGCGTCCCGTTGATGGTGATCGTGATGGTGTCGACCCCGTTGCTGTTGGCGGGAGTGTAGACGGCCGTGTAGGTGCCGTCGTGGTTATCAGTCACCACCGCGGTGTCATTGTTGACCCCGGTGATCGTCACGGCAACTGACTCACCACCAGTGGTGACTGCGTTTCCGAACTGGTCCCGCGCCTGGATGGTGATGCTGGTCTGTTGCCCGCCCTGCCCATCGGGCACCGCCGCCGTCGAAGACCCTGGGTCCACCGGCCCGAACGGATCCACGTCATGCTTCTTGGTATTGTCCGAGTCGGGCAGGTAGTCGGCGCTGCCAACGTAGTCGGCGGTGATCGTCTTCTTGTTGCCGGGCGTGGTCAGGACCAGGTTGCAGGTGCCCGCGGCCAGGGTACCGGTACAGGTGTCACCGCTCCCGTCATTCACCGTGACCACGACGTCGCCGGTCGGGGTTCCACCACCATTGCCGGTGACAGCGATGGTGAAGTTAACCGCGACGGGCTGTCCGACGATGGAAGGATTCGGGTTGTCCCCGGTGATCGTGATCTTGGTCTGGGCCCGGTTTACCGTCTGGGAAACACCGGCGGAGCTGCTCACGGCGTGGAGTACATCGCCACTATAAGTGGCGACCAGGGTCTGGGTGCCCGCACGGCTTAAGGTCACACTGCATCTCCCGGATCCTCCGCCCAAAGTCGCCACGCAGCTGTCGGTGCCATCGCTCACCGTGACCGAGCCCGTGGGAGTGAGCCCGCCGGTCACCGTGACGTCCACGACCACCAGCTCGCCCACGACCGAGGTCGATGGACTGTGCGACGTAATGGTGGTGGTCGAACCAAGGAGATTGACCGTGTGCGCTGCCGGCGTGGACGTGCTGCCGCTGAAGTTGGCGTCCCCCTCATACGTGGCGGTGAGGGGACGAGAGCCAACGGCGAACAACGCGACGTTGCAGGTGCCGGCAGCCACGGTCGCCGTGCAACTGCTGACCCCGTCAGTCACGGTGACGTTGCCGGTGGGGGTTCCGGTCGCCGGAGAGGAAACGGCGACCGAAAAATTGACCGTGACCGGCTGGCCGAACGAGGAGGGATCCGGAGCATCGGCGGTGATCGTCGTGACGGTCGCTCCCGGCGTCGCGGTTGCTGAAAACACGACAGGGCTCCCCTGGAGCCCTGCCTTGAAAACCACCAGGGTATTCGACCCAGCCGTCGGCCCGAGGGTCCAGCCCACATCGGCCAGGCCGCTGGAGTTGGTCATTGCCAGTGGACCAGTGATCCCGCCACCGCCGGATCCCACGGCGAAGCTGAGCTGAACGCCGGAGACCGGGTTGTTATGGCTGTCCAGCACCTGTACCACCGGGTTTACCGGCAGCTGGCTGCCGACCGGCGCCGACTGATTGTGGCCGAGAAAGATCTGCATCTGGGTCGCCGGCCCGACCGCGACCGGGCTGGTGAAGGGGCTGCCGTTGATCGGGGTCCCATTCATGGTGATGTCGACTTGGTCCGGCCCCGAGCTCGCCGGGGTGTAGCTGGCCGAGTAGGTCCCATCGCCGTTGTCGGTCGCGGTGATCGGTCCCGCGGTGTTGGCCCCACTCACGGTGACCACCACGTTCGCCCCGCCCACGGTCACGTTGTTGCCGAACTGGTCCCGGGCCTGGACCGTGATGACGGTCGCGACGCCCGGCGTGCCGTTGGGCACGGTGCCGGTGGAGGAAGCGGGATCGGCCGCGCCGAACGCGTTCACCTGGTGGGCGGTGTTGTCGGAGCTGGCCGGGAAGGTCCCATCGCCCGGATAGTTCGCCGTCAGCGTCTTCGCCCCGGACGTCGACGGAGTCAGCACACAGCTCCCGGTCCCACCACTCAGGTTTCCGTTGCAGCTATCGGTCCCATCACTCACCGTCACCGTTCCCGTTGGCGTGCCCCCACCGCTGGTGACCGAGAAATTCACCGTGATCCCCTGGCCGATCGCCGAAGGATCCGGGTTGTCCGAGGTAATCGTGGTCGTAGTCGCGGCGGAGTTCACCGCATGGGCAACACCCGGCGAGGTGCTGCCGGTAAAGTCGCCATCGCCCTGGTAGGTTGCGACCAGGGTCTTGGAGCCGGCCACGGTTGAAGTCAGCGCGCAGTTCCCCGCCGCCACCGTGCCGCTGCAGGTGTCGAGGCCGTCACTGACGATGACGCTGCCGGTCGGAGTGCCGCCGCCGGGCGCGACCACGTTGACCGCGAAGCTCACGGTGTAGGCCTGACCCTCGGTCGATGGATCCGGCGCGTCCGACGTGATGCCGGTCGTGGTGGAGGCCGTGTTCACCTGCTGGCCGAAGGCCGGAGAGATGCTGCCGCTGAAATTGCCGTCGCCGCCATAGGTGGCGACCAGGTTGCGGGCCCCGGCGCTGGTGAAGCTGATGCTGCACTGCCCCGCGGCGACCGCGGCGTTGCAGCTCTGGGTCCCGTCGGACACCGTCACCGTACCGGTCGGCGTCCCCCCGCTGAGCGGGGTCACGCTGTAGTGGATCGCGACCGGCTGGCCGACCACCGAGGCGCTGGGCACAGTCGAGGTAATCGCGGTCGTGGTGCCGCCGACGCCTACATCGTGCTGCTCGGTGTCGCTGTTGCCCAGGAAGTTTGCGTCACCACTGTAGGTCGCGGTGATGGTCTTGCCGGCTCCCGCCGTCGTGATGACCAGGGAGCAGAAGCCGGCCGCCACGGTGCCGGTGCAGGTATCGCCGCTGCCGCTCACTGTGACCACGACATTGCCGGTGGGTGTCCCGGCACCCGGGGCGCTCGCCACCACCGTGTAGGCCACCGTCACCGCCTGGCCCGCGCCGGAAGGATCCGGCAGGTCGGACGTAACGGTCACCGTCGAGCCCGCCTTGTTGATCGTGTGCGCCTCGGTAGCCTGGCTGGGATTGAAGTTGCCGTCGCCGGGATACGCCGCGGTGATGGTCTTGGCGCCAGAGGACGTGAACGTAAGGTCACACTGCCCGGCGCTCACCGGCGCGGAGCAGCTGTCGCTGCCGGCGCTCACCGTCACGGTGCCGGTGGGCGTGCCGTTGCCCGGCGCGTTCACCACGACGGCGAAGACGATCGTGACCGGCTGGCCCACGACGGACGGGTCAGGGCTTTCGGGCGTGATGGTCGTGCTGGTGCCCGCCGGGTTCACCTGGTGGGCGGTGCCGGCCGAGGCGCTGCCGCTGAAATTCCCATCGCCGGCGTAAGTGGCAGTCAGGGTCTCGGCGCCGGACGCGGTCGACGCCAGTTGGCAGCCGCCGGCGCCCACCGTCTGCTGGCAACTGGTGGTGCCGTCACTCACCGTTACCGTCCCGGTCGGGGTGCCGCTTCCCGGGGCGATGACCGACACGGCGTAGGTGACCGTGAAGTTCTGACCGACCCTGGAGGGATCCGGATTATCGGAATTGATCGTGACGGACGTTGCGGCAGGGTTGATATCGAAGGTGCCGCTGGTCGCGCTCAGCAACCCGGACGCCAGCGCGATGATATCATAGCCGCTTCCCACCCGGTTGAGCCGGACACTGGAGAACGTGGCCACCCCGTTCACCGCGTTCACCGGTCCCCCGCCGGTCAAGGTCGCCCCGCCGGGATTAGTGCCGATGACCAGGGTGATCGGGTTGCTCCCGAGCACCGGGTTGCCGGCGCCGTCCTGAATCTGGACCTGGATCGCCGGGTTGATCGCCTCCCCTACCTGGGCGTTGGACGGATTCACAATGAAGACCAGCTTGTTCCCGGTCCCCACCGAAATATCGAAGCCTGAACTGGTGACGGACGGCAGCCCGCCGCCGTCCGCGACCAGGGTGTAGCCGCTCCCCGGCTTGTCGATCTTCAGGTTGCTGAAGGTCGCGACGCCGTTCACCGCGTTGACCGCGCCACTGCCGGTGAGAACGCCGTTGCCGGGCGGGTTGGTGCCGATAGTCAGGGTGATCGCGGTGGTCGCCGTCGTCACCGTGTTGCCCTGTGCATCACGCACCGCGACCAGGACCGCGGGTGCAATGCTGGATCCGGCAACCGAGTTACTGGGCTGCTGGGCATAGACCAGCTGGCTCGGCGTCCCGGGAGAGACGTTGAACGAGGTACTGATTTTGGTCAGCGCCCCCGAGCTCGCGACCAGCGTGTATCCCGAGCCGGTGCGGTTGATGCTGAGCCCGGAGAAGGTCGCGACTCCGCCGACCGGCGTGACACCATTGCCGCCGGTCAGGGTCCCGCCCCCCGGATTGTTCCCCAGCGAAAGGCTGATCGCGGTGTTGTAGGAGGTGACGATATTGCCCTGGGCATCCTCGGCGGTGACCGTGACGGCCGGTGCAATGCTGGCACCAGCAACAACGTCGGAGGGCTGCTGGGTGAACACCAGCTGGGTCACCGAGGCCGGCGTGATATTGAACGGATTGCTGGTCGCCGGGGACAGGCCGCTCGCGGTCACCGTCAGGGTGTATCCGGTTCCCGCCTTGTCGATGCTCAGGTCGGAGAACGTCGCCACCCCGTTCGAGGCGTTGACCGTGAACGTGCCGGAGAGAATCCCGCTCGAGGGATTGGCGGCGATCGCGATGGTGACGGCATTGGTGGCGCCGGACACCGTGTTGCCCGAGGCATCCTGGACCAGCACGGTGACGGCCGGAGAGATGGCCGCCCCGGCTGCCGAGTTCGTCGGCTGGACACCGAAGCCCAGCTTGGTGGCGCCGCCCGCGCCGAGGGTTACGGTCGATGACGTGGCCTTGGTGAGACCCGGTGAGGTGAAGTCCAGGGTGCGGCCGCCGGCCGCGCCGCTGATCGCGAGATCGGTGAAGACCGCGATGCCGTTGGCATTGGTGTTCACCGTTACCGTGCCCGTGAGGCTGCCGCCGCCGGTCGCGATCGAGGCCGTCACCGGGACACTGCTCTGGCTCACCGGGTTTCCGGCTCCATCTTCCAGCTGCACCACCGGCTGCTGCGCAAAGGCGACCCCGCTCTGTGCCGAGCTGGAAGGCTGAGTGGTGAGGACCAGCCTGGTACCGGAGCCCGCGGTCACCGTGATGGTCGTCGAAGTGTCCGCGGTCAGGCTTCCGCTGCCGAAGGCTAGCGTATATGGGCCGGCCAGTCCGGTGATCGAGAGGCCGGGGAACGCAGCCTGCCCGTTGGCCGTGGTCGCCACGGTCTTCACACCGTTCAGCGTTCCACCGCCAGTCGCGATGGAAACCGTGACGTTGATGTTGGCCTGGTTCACCGGGTTGCCACCCGCGTCCCGGACCTGGACGACCGGGGTGGTGCCGAACACGGCTCCGCTGGCGACCGTCGCCGGAGGCTGGGTGGTGATGGTGATTTGCGAGGGCGGGCCGGCGATGCCGGTGGCGCTGAACACCAGCGGACTGCCCTGGAGCGGGCCGCCGGGTCCGTTGGCCGTTGCGTTCAAGCTGTTGGGTCCGACTCCGGCGCCGAGGGTCCACGAGTTGAGTGCCGCGATGCCGCTGCTGTTGGTCGCGACGATAGTTGAGCTGCCCGAACCTCCGGGTCCGGCGACGCTTCCGCCGCCGCCGGTGACGGTAAAGGTGACCGATACGTTGGCCACGTTGTTGTTGTTGGCGTCCCGGACTCGGACCGCGGGCGGAGTGGCAACCGCGGTGCCCGCAACCGTCGTCTGGTTGTCCCCCGCATTGATCGCCATCTGGGTCGGCATGTCGGACGTCGCCGTGGCGTTGAATGTCACGGAGAATCCGGCCCCCCCGGCGATCAGCATCTGGGATCCGGCGGTGCCACCCAGGGTCCAGCGCGAGGATGCGAAGCCGTTGACGTCGGTGATGACCGAAGTCGGTGACGCAGTGCCGCCGATGGGAGTGAATACGATCGAGCGACCCGCCACGCCGTTGCCCGCTCCATCCACCAGCCGGACATCAAGCGACTCGGCGAGGAAGGTGCCGGCCGGCGCGGTCTGGTTGTCACCGTCGGTCTTGAGCAGCGCCGTAGCGCCTCCGGCCACCGCGGTAATACTGAAAACCACCGGTGAGCCATTGACGCCCGGAACGGTGGCTGCGGCGCTCTGGGGTCCGGCCGTCGGGCCCAGGACGCGTTGGACTGCCGCCTGGCCGTTGACTCCGGTGGCGACCGAGGGCGCGCTCACGGTTCCCCCGCCGCTCACGCTCCAGCCGACCACCACTCCACTCACCGGATTGCCGAACTGGTCGTTGACCTGCACCACCAGCGAGTCGGTAAGGGCCTGGCCGACGGTGCCGGTCTGGCCATCGCCGCTCTTCGCGAAGACGGTGTCGGCGACATCGGCCAGTGCCGTGGCGGTTACGCCAACGGATACCTTGTTGAAGTTGACCACCCGGGCCGTCGCGCCCTGGGTTCCCGCCTTGGGGCCCAGGACCCAGCGAGCCCGCGCCCGTCCGTCCGCATCAGTGACCGCGTCATCGGGAATGAAGGTTCCTCCGGTGCCGGTGGCGCCCAGCGTGAACTGGACGTGGGCGGCAACGACCGGACGAGCCTTGGTATCGGTGACGCGCACCACGATCGAATCGGGGAGAACCAGGCCAACGGTACCAATCTGGTTGTTGCCGGAGATGACGCTGAGGGCCGCGGGATTGCCTTCGTCGGGCAGGACCAGCTTGTCGCCACTGCAGGTCAGGGACCCCAGTGCGAAAAGGAACGGCAGAAGGACCTGCGATACTCGGGCGCTGCGCTTCACAGAGATCCGGTCGTGGCTGACGTGAGCGCGGCGGGGCGGAATGGGACCCGCAATCCAGCCGGCGCTGAGGATTCCAAGTTATTGAACAGCATGTGCTTAACGATTCAGACAAATTCGGAACCGGGCGCCGTGTTACTGGGGCGCTCCGGTTCCGGGGATGGGCAATTTAGCCGGTCCGGGGGAGGAGCGTTAGGACGCACCTCACAGCGTCTTATGTTTGGCGGATGCTGACCCGTTCCCGTGTGCTCCCGCTCTTTGTCGGCCTGGTGTCCGCCGCCCTCTTCGTGCGGCTGGGGTTCTGGCAGTTGAGCCGGCTCCACGAGCGCCGCACCGGGAACACTGCGGCCGCGGCAGCCCGCCAGGAAAGCCCGCTGGATCTCAATACGCCGGGAATCCGCCGCGAAGCCAGCCTGGCCGATCGCCAGGTACTGGTGCGCGGTCAATACGACCGGACGCATGAAATCGTCCTGCGGAATCACGTGTACCGGGACGCGCCGGGGGTGTGGCTGGTCACGCCGCTGCGCATCGCAGGAAGCGACTCGGCCGTCCTGGTGAACCGGGGATTCGTCCCCGCCCCCGACGCCGTCACCCCGGATATTGACAGCCTGGCCGAGCCCGGTGAGCTCACCGTTCATGGCGTGGTGACGCCTCTCCCCATCACATCCGACAGCGGCGAGCCGCTTACCAGCCGGGGACACACCAGCTGGAAGCGCCTGGATCTCGCCGCACTGCGCCGGACGTTGCCCTACCCGATTCTGCCCGTGTCTATCCTCCAGGCGCCGGACAGGGCCTTGCCCAGCCGCCCCATCCGACTGGACCCCGCGCCACTGGACGACGGCCCACACCTGAGCTACGCGATCCAGTGGTTCTCTTTTGCGGTCATCGGATTGGTGGGAGGAATACTGTTGGCGAGGGAAAACCGAACCGAGCCGCAGATTGCGCAGATTCGCCGATGATGGATCTTAGGAATTTGCGTAATCTGAGCAATCTGCGGTTTTGAGGATTGAAGATTGAAGATCGGAGACCAGGCAGAATCCTACCGCGCTCCGCCGTGGCTCCGCGGCGCGCACGCCCAGACGATCGCGGGCCGTTTGCTGCGGCGGAAGGGTGGCGTAAGTTTTCGGACCGAGCGGCTCGAGACTCCCGATGGAGACTTTCTCGACCTTGAGTGGGCGACGGTCGAGGGATCACCGCTTCCCCCGGACGCTCCGCTGGTCCTGAAGCTGCACGGCCTCGAGGGCAGCGCGCACTCGGGCTATTCCGTGGCGCTGGCCCGGGCCCTGGCGAGCCATGGAGTCCGGTCGGTGGGACTCAACTTCCGCTCCTGCGGGGCCGAGATGAACCGGACCGCCCGGTTCTACCACTC
>JBDTTZ010000214.1:0-5776 GCA_040008015.1 Gemmatimonadota bacterium | reverse complement strand
GCGGGTGGGGAGTTCGGGCGAATCAATTCGTCTTTAGCAACGTGAACCAGCGCAGTGATGTCTGGGTGATGGAGGTCAGGAAGCCGTAATGCATGCCGATCTCGAACGCCTGAGTGCCGCGCTGGCCGACCGCTATCGGATCGAGCGGGAGCTGGGGCAGGGGGGCATGGCGACGGTGTTCCTCGCCCTCGACCTCAAGCACCATCGCAAGGTCGCCATCAAAGTGCTGCGCCCGGAGCTGGCCGCCGCGCTCGGCGCCGAGCGGTTCCTCCGCGAAATCGAGATCTCGGCCCAGCTGCAGCACCCGCACATTCTTCCCCTCTTCGACAGCGGCGAGGTGCGGCATCCCGAGCGAAGCGAGGGATCTCTCTCAATTCTCTACTACATCATGCCCTTCGTAGAGGGCGAGTCCCTGCGCGAGCGGCTGAACCGCGAGCCGCAACTCCCCATCGACGAGGCGGTCCACATCGCCCGGGAAGTGGCCGACGCGCTCTCCTACGCCCACAGCCGCCAGATCGTCCATCGCGACATCAAGCCGGAGAACATCATGCTGGACTCGGGCCACGCGATGGTCGCCGATTTCGGGATCGCCCGCGCGGTGTCCGCGGCGGGCAGCGGGACCCTGACCCAGGCCGGGATGGCGCTGGGCACACCGACCTACATGAGCCCGGAACAAGCCTCAGGAATCAGCGATGTCGATGGCCGCTCCGATCTCTACAGCCTTGGGTGCGTCCTCTTCGAGATGCTGACCGGCCGGCCTCCCTTCACCGGTACCACCGTCGAAAGCATCATTGTTCAGCACATTGCCGCCGAAGCACCGCCGGTCACCACCTTTCGTCCCGCGGTCTCCCGGGAGCTGACCGGGACCATCACCCGCGCCCTTGCCAAGGCGCCGGCCGATCGGTTCAACCCGGTCGCTCAATTCGCCGAGGCGCTGACCAGCGGAGCGTTTTCGGTGAGCGCCGCGGTCGCCACTGCCCCTACGTCCAAGCCGTCGATCGCCGTACTGCCCTTCGTCAACCTGAGTGCCGACCCGGAAAACGAATACTTCAGCGACGGGATGGCCGAGGAGATCATCAACGCGTTGAGCCAGGTCGCCGGACTCCGGGTCGCGTCCCGCACCTCGGCCTTCGCGTTCAAGGGCAAGGGCGTGGACATCCCACGGATCGGGCAGGCACTCAACGTGACCAACGTGCTCGAAGGCAGCGTGCGGAAGGCGGGTAACCGGATCCGGGTGACGGCCCAGCTCATCCGGGTGAACCAGGATGACCATCTCTGGTCCGAGAAGTACGACCGCGAGTTGCAGGACGTGTTCGAAGTCCAGGACCAGATTGCCCAGTCGATTGTCCAGGTGTTGCGCGTCAAACTGATGGGGACCGGAGAGACCGCTCTCGTGGTTCCCGCTACCGAGAACGTTCAGGCCTACGAGCTGTACCTGAAGGGTCGCTTCTTCTGGAACAAGCGAAACGAAGCAGGCCTGCGCCGCGGGATCGAGCTCTTTACCGAAGCCATTCGAATGGACCCCAACTATGCTCTGGCCCACGTCGGGCTGGCGGATTCCTATAACATTCTTGGCTTCTATGACCTGATCCCGCCCCACGAGGCGTTCAGCAGAGCCAGGGCGAGCGCCCTCGCGGCTCTGGCGCTTGATCCTGACATGGCGGAAGCTCACACCTCCTTGGGCTACGTTCAAGTCAATCACGACTGGGATTACCCGGCCGGCGAGCGCAGCTATCTCAAGGCCATAGAGCTCAAGCCGAACTATTCTCCGGGCCACCAGTTCTACGGAAACCTGCTGACCGCGACCGCGCGTTGGGACGAAGGCGAACAACAATTCAAACGGGCGATCGAGCTGGATCCCCTCTCGCTGATTCACAATGCCGGCCTGGGATGGCTGTATTATTACGCCGGACGGATTGACCAGGCGATCGCGCAGCTGAAGAAGGCGCTGGAGATGGATCCAACCTTCGTCCCGGGAAACATTTTTCTGGCCTGGTGTTACAGCGAGCAGGGCGCCTTTGACCTGGCTGTCGCGGCGTTGACCCGGGCATTGGAGAGCTCAAACAACGGTCCGGCCATTCGTGCCGAGCTGGCACGCATCCATGCGCTGTCGGGTGCTCGCAGTGAAGCGGAGGCCGTGCTTGATCAACTGGCCCGGGAAGCGGGGAGCCGCTACATTGCGCCCTACGAGCTGGCGCTCGTGCATCTCGCCTTGGGGAACCTCGACCGGATGTATGCCCTCCTGGAGCAGTCGTTCGAGGATCGCTCCCATTCAATGGCCTATCTCAAAGTGGACCGCCGTTTCGCGGCGCTGAAGCATGAGCCGCGTTTTCAACGGCTCATGGCTCGGATCGGACCGGTCACATCATGACCGCCATCCAGGATCGGCTCGCCGCCGCATTGGAGGGTAAGTATCGCATCGAGCGGGAGCTGGGGCAGGGAGGCATGGCCACGGTGTACCTCGCCGACGACCTCAAGCACGACCGCCAGGTGGCCATCAAGGTGCTCCGCGTCGAGTTGGCACAAGTCCTCGGGGCCGACCGATTCCTCCAGGAAATCAAGACCATCGCTCACCTGCAGCATCCGAATATCCTGCCACTGTTTGATTCGGGCGTGATACCGGGTGGGCAAGTGGGACAGTCGGCAAGTGGGCAGGGGAGCGCGGAGATTCCGTATTACGTCATGCCCTACATCGACGGCGAATCGCTGCACGCCCGGATCGCGCGCGAGGGAAAGCTCTCGAACGCCGATGCCACCCGGATCTTCCGCGAAGTCGCCGACGCCCTGTCCTATGCCCACCGCCACGGCGTCGTCCACCGCGACATCAAGCCTGACAATATCCTGCTGAGCGAAAACCATGCGATCGTGGCGGACTTCGGGGTCGCCAAGGCGGTGAGCGCGTCGGTCACCAGTGGTGGCGGGTTGACGACGGTCGGCATGGTCATCGGCACGCCAGCGTACATGGCTCCGGAGCAGGCGGCCGGGGATCCCACGCTCGATCATCGCGCCGACATCTACGCCCTGGGCGCGCTGGGCTACGAGATGCTTACCGGGGCGGAAATGTTTCCCGGCCGCACGCCGCAGGCGGTGATCGCCGCCCATATCACCGAAACGCCGCTGCCGCTTGCCCGTCGAGCACCGGGCTGCCCGCCGGCACTGGCCGCGCTGATCACCCGCTGCCTGGAAAAGGACCCCGCCAGACGACCCCAGAATGCGTCCGAGATTCTGGCCGCGCTGGACGCTACCACTCCAGCCCGCTCCGCTCGTCCGCGTTGGCTGCTCTGGGGTGCTGCTGCCGCGGCTATCGTGCTGGTGATTGCCGGACTGTTTTACACCGGGGTCATCGGCGGCCGCTCGCTGCTCGCGCAGGGCGTCCTGGACGCTCGGGATCCCATTCTCGTCGCCGACGTTACTAATCGCACCCGGGATTCACTCCTGGGCCTCACGGTGACCGAAGCCCTCCGCGTGGATCTCACCCAGTCTCGCGCGGTGGCCTTGGTGAGCCCCGGGGATATTCAGCACGCGCTCGCTCGCATGGGGCGCGCCACCGATCTCCCCCTGGATCCGACGCTTGCCCGGGAAGTGGCCCAGCGCCAGGGCTACAAGGCATACGTGACCGGCGAGATCGGCACCGCCGGCGCGGGGTTCGTCATCTCGGCGCAGCTGGTATCGACCGCGAATGGTGAAGTCCTGGCCGCCGTGCGTGAGACGGCGCGGGATTCGACCGGAATCATCGAGGCGATCGGCCAGGTATCCCGGCAACTGCGTCGCAAGATCGGTGAATCGCTGCGCAACGTGAGCAGCGACCGGCCTCTCGAGCAGGTGACGACCCCATCCCTGGATGCACTCCGCAAGTACTCCCTGGCCACGCAGCTTTCCAACACGGTGGGGGACTTTGACCGGGCCAGTGCGTTGCTCGAGGAAGCCGTGGCCATCGATACCGGGTTCGCCATGGCCTGGCGCAAGCTCGGCGTCAACCTGAGCAATGCCGGCGGGCAACGGAGCCGCGCCCGGCTGGCGATCGAGAAAGCGTACGCGCACCGGGACCGGCTCACCGAGCTGGAACGATACATGACGATGGGAACCTACTTTACCCGGGTGCAGCAGGATCCGGAACGCGCGCTTGCCGCTTATCAATCGGCCCTGGACATCGATCCCCGGTATATGGGCGCCATCAATAACATGGGCCTCATCTACGGGCAATTAAAAGACCGGGCCCACGCCGAGGACGCTTATCGCCGAGCCGTCGGGATCGACTCGAACAGCGCGATCGCGCTGTTCAATCTCTACGAGACCCTGGTATGGGAAGGAAAGCTCGACCAGGCTGACAGCCTGGTCGCGATCGCCATCAGGCGTTTCCCCGCCCACGACAACATTCCCTATGCTCGGTGGTCCCTGGCGTATGCCCGCGGCGACGAGGCCACCATGCGGCGCTTGGTGCAGGCCGTCCGGGACTCGGCGGGCGCCGATCGAGGGAAGCATGCTTTCGCATCCGTGATGCTCGCTGAGCTGGATCTGCTTCATGGAAAACTGCACGAGGGCGAAGGGTTCATACGGGATGCGACCCAGGATGTGCAGTCCAACGGTTCCAAGCGTCGTGTCCTGCAGCAGAGTCTCTGGCTGGGCGGCATCGATGTGTGGTACCGTGGGGACCGGGTCGGAGGACTCCGCAAGATGGACGCGGCTCTTGCCCGCTTCCCCCTGAGCCAGATGGATACGCTGGACCGGCCCTATCTCGACCTCGCCTATGGCTATGCGATGTCCGGCCGCCCGGAGCGTGCGCGGGCCTACCTGGCCGAGTACGAAGCCATTGACCCGTCGCTTCGGGCCGCCGACGAGGCCCAACACCTGTCGGTGCAGGGAGTGGTCACCCTCAGCGAGGGCCACCCGGATGCGGCCATCCTCGAGATTGAGGCAGGAATGGCGCTGGATCCCTGTCTTTACTGCGCACTGCCCGACCTGGGACGCGCGTTCACGGCTGCCGGGCAACCCGACTCGGCTATTGCGGCCTACGAGCGGTATCTCACCCTGCATTCCCCGGACAAGATCGATAACGACAACGCTGAGTTGCCGGTGATGTACCGGCAATTAGGCGAGCTGTACGAGAAGAAGGGCGACCGAACCAAGGCCCTGGATTATTACGGCCGGTTCGTTGAGTTATGGCGGGATGCGGATCCCGATCTGCAGCCCCAGGTGGCCGAGATTCGGCAGCGGATGGTGGGGCTGGCATCGGAAGAGAGGCGGTAGGGCGGTAAGACAACAAAGTACCAATACGGCTATCTTTGAGGTTCCTCGGTGCCCCATGGCGACCGGGTATGACAGCCATGCGGTTGCTTACCGCCTTACCGCCCTACCGCCTTACCGCCAGAGGTTTTTATGGGCTTCCGAAACTTCACCGATACAGAGGGCCGCAAGTGGGAAGTGCGGGACCGCTCCAAGACCGAGTGGACGCTGCTCCCCCTGGGTGGCAACACCGAGCGTCAACGCACCGTGCGCTCTCCCGGGTACGAGAAAGACCCCTTCGAGTTGAGCGAAGAGGAGCTCCAGCGCCTCCTGAGCTTTCCGGACAATGGTGCCCGGGCCCGGCCAAGTAAGAACCCCTTCAACGACTGATTCAGCAGCTCCCCCCACCATCCCGGCTATGCGTCGTCCTGGTCTGCTGTTCGGAATCGCCGCCCTCGTTGGCCTGGGCGGCGTTTTCTCAGTCCTCCCGGCCCAGGAACCCCGCTACGGTGTCGGGCGATGGGTGGCGGATTCCTTCGGGAATCACCGCGCG
>JBDTTZ010000213.1:0-4004 GCA_040008015.1 Gemmatimonadota bacterium | reverse complement strand
ACAGTCATCGAGCTTGGCGTACCCACCAGGTCACTGGAACCCACGATGTCAATTCCATTCAGGGTTACCCTTGCCTCGGTCGCCGGATTGCCATCGTCTTCGATGTTGAAGGTGCAATCACCCGGAGTGGCTGTGAACCGCAAGTCAGTGTTGTTGGCGCTGAACGTCGTCGGTCCATACACGCAATCGGTGCACGGATTGGGCGGCGTTCCCCTCACCACGGAGCCGGCATCGGCTTCGGGACCGGAACCAGTGGGGCCCGAATCAGTACATGCCGCAAGAATGACGGCGGCGGCCGCCAGCAAGCTTCCCAGACGCTTCATACGAAACCTCCTCGAAGGGAACTGAATGGTGGTGGGGGGAACTTCATGCTTCCACGGGGCGCGGCTCGCCCTGTGAACCTGAGGAAACGGTGGATCTCAGGATCGTCGGACGTCGGTAAGACGCACAAAGTGTGCTGCCAGGCGGACTTCGGCGTCCCGCCCGAGATTCTGACCCGACCTGGCATGCCGCCCTCTGACATTGAAACACCGGAAGAGCAAGAGTTTAACCGACGGCAGCCGGCTCCGCCGGTGGGGGCGTTGATCACCTTTCTGTTGGGCTCGCTCCGGACTTTCGGACTCTCCACATTCCTCCCGGCTCAACAACGTTGTGCTGCGCCGTTGCATCAGGCCCAGCCAGTATAACGCACCCAGGGGCCTCGGACTCTCACTCCTCGAAAGGGTCCCGCAAACTCAGGACTGTAGCGCTTGCGCTACGGGCCCGCGGAGACTCCCAACCGCTCCAATGCCTGCATTGACGGCGGGAATCCGGGCTCGACTTCTACCGCGTGACGGTAGACCGCAATCGCGTCATCCTTCCGGCCCGCCGCAAGCAGTGCTTCGCCGAGGCTGTCGAAGGTGTTCGCCGAGTGGGGGTAGGCCAGCGTGTTCAGCTGGAAAGCCTGGATGGCGCGTGCCGTTTCTCCGCTTCCCAGCAACTGGTACCCGAGGGCGTTGACCTGGCCCTCGAGGCTCCGGTACCGATTGATCGTCGCGGACCGGGTAGCGAGGAGAATCCGTTCGGCGCCGGCCGAGTCGTCCTGCATGAGCGCCGCCTGAACCTGGTCCATTGCGGGCGGATCGGTTTCCGCCGCGAGGATGGCATTGAGTGCCGGATCCCTTCCATCTGCGTAATCTGTGGAAGTGAGCGGTGTGTAGAGGGCGGGCGGCACAAACTCCCGCTGGTCGAACTCATTCGGCGCCTGGTGATACACCGACGAGATCTGCACCAGGAGCTGGGTGCCTGGAAGCAGCAGCGGGCGATGATCACCATACTGGCTGGGCTGCTGGCCGGTGGGTTCGCCGACGAACGTCGCCTGGGTCCAGGCCTCCAGGAGGTTGGCGAACTGTTGCGCCGCCGAGAAGGTTTGCCGCCCGGTGATGACGTAGAGGTGGCCGCGCTGATCGATCGCGGGTCGCCGGAGAATCTGCTGCACCGGGTAACGATTGAGCCCGCCGTTCCCGCCGCCATTGTGCCGGACATCGATGATCAGCCGGGCGACCTGGGCGGAATCGGCCAGGGCGAATACCTGGTCCCACTGGCCTCGGTTGGTCCCCGAGCGGGGACCCGGCACCACCGCGCGCAGGCAGACATAGAGTGAGCGGCCGTCGGGCAGAAGAGTCCACCAGAACGGCTGGTCTCGGTGCTGCTCATAGAGCGGAAGCGAAGCCGTGCGCATCGACACCCAGAGGCTGGTGTCGAACGCCTCGTTGCCGCCGTGTCCCAGGAAACCCGCCGGCGTGATGACCGCGGTCTCGGTCCGGCCGTCATGCTCCAGCACCAGCGGCAGCCGCTCCGGGTCGTCCGCGATGTGTAACCCGGCGAGGACTTCGGGGACCATCAGCCAGAAGGGTCCCAGCGAGCGAACCCACCATTCGTTCTCGTGGGAAATGATGGGGCCGACCGAGGCGAGCGCTCCCTCTGCGCTCTGGCGGCCGATTCTCACGACCCGGGCGCCCACCAGCTCGCGATGCGCGCTGTCCGCCCGCCGGATGAAAAGCCCGTCTTCAAACTGGTAGAGCTCCAGCGGGTAGTATCTCATCCTGAGCAAAGGCGTCGGCTGCACCGTGGTGTGCGCGTCCTCGACCAGTGCCACCAGCCGGAAGATCTCCACGATGCGCTCGTTCTGGCTGAGCGCGGGCATCCGCCTGGTCAGGCTGCCCACCGCGGAATCCCACTGCGCGCGGGTGATCCTGGCAAAGGCGCCAGGGTGGCGCGCGGGCATCTCGCGAGCGAGCAACCGGAGGTCGCTCTGCCATGCAGCGGTGGTGGGGGCGGCGGGCGCTTGAGCAAACAGGAGAGATGGCAAGAGCAGGCCAGCCGTGATCCAGCCTCTCATGATGGTCTCCTGGGTCGTGGGATGACGTTCCTTGAACCGGGACGGCTGCTGTGACAGGTAGGTTTCAGAATGAGGCAAGAACGCTACCGCGTCAACGCCGATCTACGCCGAAACGCGCGGATTGATCCCGACATGGACTCCGGTCTTCCGGAACAGATGACTCTGGAACAAGTGATATCGCATTGCAAAACGAACCTGTCGGGCTAACCCGAGTGTTATCCGTTTGTTCTTGCCTTTATCTGTGGTTAGGAATTTGGAATCCCAGTTGATGCGATCGGCGCGTTTCCGCGAAGATCAGCGTTAGAGCGGTAGCGCCTCGGGCGCCCGGTCCCTTTGCGAACTCGTCGTGCCGTCATTACCTATTACCAGCCCTTTTCCCTGGTACCTCAATGCCGAACATAGCCTCCTTCCATCCCGTCCTGGTTCACGTTGTCATCGTGCTGGGAATCGTCGGGGTAATCTGCCGCCTGGTGTCCCTGACCGGCCTGATGCCCTGGACCCGCCCGGCCGGTACCTGGCTGATTCTCATCGCGGCCGCGTCCGGTTATCTCGCCGCGGAGTCGGGGCACCAGGCCCACGGCCCGGTGGAGCGGGTGCCCGGATCCCGGGAAGCTGTGCAGGAGCATGAAGAAGCCGGCGAGCTGGCGCGGAACCTGTTCTTTGCCCTGGCGGCGATCGAGCTGGTGGCCCTGGCGTTGAGACGGAAGGAAAAAGCGCAGAAGATGGCGTACATCCTGTCCGGCGTAGTCGGATTGGGAGCTGCCTATGCCGTCTTTGAGGCCGGCGAGCACGGCGGCGACCTGGTGTACAACTACGCCGGCGGGGTTGGACTCCGGACCGGAGACACGACCGACGTGCGTCGGCTCCTCATCGCCGGGCTGTATCACGAATCCCAGGCCGCGCGCAAAGCGGGCAACAAGGACGAGGCGGCCCGCCTCACCGAGGAACTGGCCCGCCAGGTACCCGGCGATGCGAATGTGCGGATGATGGTGGTGGAGTCTCAGCTCAGTGATCGGGGAGACGCAAGAGGCGCCCTGGATGCGCTCAACGCCATGCCGGCGCCGGGTGACAACCCCCGGGCCGAGGTTCAGATCGGGGCGCTCAAAGGCGAGGCGTACATCGCGCTGGGCCAACCCGACTCCGCCCGCGCCATTCTCCAGGCCCTGAAGCAGAAATATCCCGACAGCCGCATGGTGGACGAGGCGCTCAAGAAAATCCTATGATTTTGCCCACGCTGCCATGTGCTCGGCGGCCCGAAACGCCAGCGCCTGGATCGTCATCGTAGGCTGGCCCCGCCCCGACGTCACGAAGCTGCTGCCATCGACAATGAAGAGATTGGGAACGTCGTGGACCCTGTGGTAGCGGTCTACCACCGAGGTCGCCGGATCGTTCCCCATCCGGCAGGTGCCCAGCAGGTGAACCTGGGGAAATGGCCCCGGCCCCGGCTGGAAATTCCACTTCTCCCTGGCTCCCGCGGCATCGAGCAGCTCCAGCGCCTTCACCGTCATGTATTGGGCCAATCGGACGTCGTTGGGATGTTCGGTGAAGGTGACCCGGATCGCGGGCAGTCCCCACGCGTCCTTCACATCCGGATCGAGAGAAATCGTGTTGGTCGGCACCGGTA
>JBDTTZ010000212.1:0-2211 GCA_040008015.1 Gemmatimonadota bacterium | reverse complement strand
GCGGTGCGAAGTGGCCGTTGAAGAACACCTGCTGCTGGTACTGCACGATGACCAGTCCGCCGTTCCGCGCGTACTCGAGCAGGCGGCCGTTGTTCTCCACCAGCGCCGAATCGGTCTCGTAGGCCCGGCTCCCCACCACGATGGCATCGAACCGGCTCAGGTCTCCCCGCTCCAGCGCCGTACGGTCGAGGAGCTCGATGGGGACACCCACGCTGCGGAGCGCCTCGGGCACCCGGTCGGCGGCGCCCCGGATGTAGCCCACCCGCCCGAGCCGCGCCATGTCGAGCGGCGCCACGTTGATGGTGGCAACCGAGGACCGGGTCCAGGAACGGGGACGGATATGCGGATAGTCCACGGTGAAGACGCCCTGGTCGTAGCGATTGCCGCGCGCGTCGGTCGCCACCGCGCGAATGTCGTACTTCCCCCGGGGCAGCCCGGCCGGAGGCCGGATCGAGAAGTGAATGGTCTGGCGTTCGTCCCCGGTGTCGAAAACGAACCTCTGGCCGGTGACGGCCGGCCAGCCGGCCGGAACCTCGAGCGTGACGGAACCGGAGGTGCTGTCCCGGGACCCGTGCGTCAGGGTCACCGTAAAGTCGTGTGCGCCGGGATCGGTGGACCAGACCTCGTTCGCGGGGTCCAGCTTCACGTCCACCCGGGGGACGACCGTGATCGGCATTCTGACTTCACCGCGAGCCTGGTCGTTCCTTCGATACACCACTTCTCGCGAGATGCTGAATCCGGAACCGTCAAAGCCGGCGCGCAGCAGCGCCTCTTCAAACGGCTCGCCCCTGGGATCGCTGGGTCCCCATTGATACATCGCACTCCGGCGCGGTCGCCGCAGGAAGTATGGCGTCGCCAATTCGGCATTCCCGGGAAGCAGGATCTTCACCACCCACGACGCGACGGCCCGCCCGGGGATCCGGTTGTTGTGGTCACCGGACACCGGGATGAACGATCCGGGAGTCGTGATCTGAAAATCCACCTGTTGTGCGGAGTCCGAGCCATTCCACGCGCTGATGGAGACGGTGAGCGTATCTCCGGCCACCACCCTGTCATGGTCCGCCACGGCATCGAACACCAGGCCATGGGCGATGGCGACGGCGTTCGAGAAATGATCGCAGAAACCGCTCCCGGTGCTGCGAAGACAGAATTGGTTGACCGTCGGAGTGGCCGCGTCGAGGTGACGTCGGATCTCCGTGAGACTGGTCGAAGCCTTCGCGGAATCAATCGCCGGGACCGCGCCAGCCAGCATCGGAAACTCGGTGGCGATGGTGGTATCAATACCGGAGAAAAGACCGTCCCCCACACTCCTGGACCGGTCCTCGATCACCCGCATTCGGACGACGGACGGGCCCATGCGCTGGAGCTGGCCCATGTCCTGGGACTTGTGCATGCTCCGGCCCCGCATGGCGATCTGGTGGTAGGACTGCCCCACCACCTCGTCAAGCTGGCCCCCATCGAGTGTCAGCGTCGTGGCTGCCGAGTCGAACCGGGTGCTCTGGTACAGCTTGGTCGGAGACCAGGGGGACAGCCCTTCCCCGGCAAGATCGCGAAACGCATTGGAGTCCCCCGCGACCCGAAACGCCTCGCGCGCCGCCCACCCCGCCGCCTGGTGCTGCCCGTGCCCATCCCGCGGAGTTCCGCTGAAGATCGACACGATGATCTGGGGCCGGAATTCGCGGACGATACGGACCACGTCCTTGAGGACCGAGTCGCGAGGCCAGAACCTCCAGGTTTCTGCCAGAGTCTTGCTGAAGCCAAAATCGTACGCGCGAGTGAAGAACTGCCGGGCCCCGTCCAGCCGTCGCGCCGCCAGCAGCTCCTCGGTCCGGATCAGGCCCAGCCCCTCTCCCAGTTCCGGGCCGATCAGGTTCTGCCCGCCCTCCCCCCGGTTGAGCGAGAGATACGCCGCCTCGGCGCCCATTCCCCGGCCCAGCAGCGTCAACAGCTCGGTGTCCTCATCATCCGGGTGAGCCCCGATGACCAGGACCCGCTTGTTGTGGCCCAGCATGTGGAGTTCCTGCTCCAGGGCCACGATGCCGCCGGTGGACGGGGGCTCGAGCTGGGCCATGGCGGCCCTGGTCCAACCGGCAAGGGCGAGAAGGCTGAAAGCCAGCAGTCGGAGAAACCGCGATGTGGTGGGAATCATTTGAGTCCAGAAAACCTAATGGCAGCCCATGAAAAAGGGCGACCAGTGCGATCGCCCTCAGT
>JBDTTZ010000211.1:0-6758 GCA_040008015.1 Gemmatimonadota bacterium | reverse complement strand
GCCGCCCCAGGTCGAAGTCGCCCCGGTTGTGAATGCCCTCGATTTCGTTCCAGCCGAAGGGGAATTCGTATTCGATGTCGTAGGCGGCGCGAGCGTAGTGCGCCAGCTCGTTCCCCGCGTGCTCGTGCCAGCGCAGCTTCCCGGCCTTGAGGCCGAGGGCTACGTGCCACTCCATGCGGATGGCGCGCCAGCGCTCGAACCACTCCATGTCGGTCCCCGGCTTCACGAAGAACTGCATCTCCATCTGCTCGAACTCGCGGGTCCGGAAGATGAAGTTGCCGGGGGTGATCTCGTTGCGAAACGCCTTGCCGATCTGGGCGATGCCGAAGGGAATCCGCTGCCGCGAGGCCTGGAGCACGTTCAGGTAGTTGACGTAAATCCCCTGGGCGGTCTCCGGCCGGAGGTAGACCACGGAGGCGGATTCCTCGACCGGGCCCATGAAGGTCTTGAACATCAGGTTGAACATCCGGGGCTCGGTGAGCTGGCAGGTGCTGTGTTCGCCGGGATGCTTGCTGGGCTTCTGGGGGCAGGCCGCGTCCTTGATCTGGTCGGCCCGGAAACGCGCCTTGCAGGTCTTGCAGTCCACCAGCGGATCGCTGAAGCCGGCGACGTGGCCCGAGGCCTCCCAGACCCGGGGATGCATCAGGATGGCGGCATCGAGGCCTTCGATGTCGTCCCGGGCGTGGACCATGGCCCGCCACCAGCGGTCCTTGACGTTTTTCTTGAGTTCGACGCCCAGGGGCCCGTAGTCCCAGACCGAGCCGAGGCCGCCGTAAATCTCGGAGGATTGGAAGATGAACCCGCGGCGCTTGCAGAGCGACACGAGCTTGTCCATCAGGGTCTGTTCGGCCATGGGGAAATCGCGGTTGGGTCGAATTTGGGTGGTGCGGTGGTGGGGGAATATAAGCCAAGTCGTTGCTTTCTTTCAGATTGCGGTAGCGGCGCCGCTGCAAAGGCCCGCGCGGGGTATCCCAAGTACTGTTGCCACAAGGGATTAAATGCCCTAGCTTGGGGGGCGTAATTCTTGCCAATTCCCCCTTGCCTGGATGAGGTCCGGCGGCCGGGTTCCCATAGCCGCATGAACATCCGGAAAAATGGCAAACCGCCGGCGACGGCGGGGCGCAAAGCAAGGGGTCTCTCGGAGATAGCCCTGCTGCCTGGAGATGAAGATGGATCGACGTCGTGGCGTCACACTCATCGAAATGCTGGTCACCATCACCGTGATCGCGATTCTCGCCGCGTTCGCGCTTCCTCGCATTGATATCGACGGCTACAAGGTCAGCTCGGCCGTGCGCGAGGTGACGACCTCGCTTACCTACTCCCAGCGGCTGGCCGTCAGCCTCCAGCACGACGTCCGGGTGTCGTTCGACTCGGTCGGCAATCGCATCCGCATCCACGAAGACGCCAATAACGACGGCGTCATGAATAACGGCGAACGGGTGACCTACAACTCGCTCGACGGCGCCATCGTGTTCGGCCGGGGCCCGACCCCCGCGTTCACCTTCGGGGCCAACACATTCAACTTCAACGGCACCCAGGGCGGGCTGCCGATGATCGTCTTCCGCCGGGATGGCTCCGCCAGCGAAAGCGGCGGGTTCTACCTCAACGCCCGGAAGGCGGCCTCCCTGGGGCAGCCCCAGAAATGCCGGGCCGGCCAGATCATCCGGTCGAGCGGCAGGATCACCTGGTCTACCTACGCCAGCGGCGCCTGGGTTCGGGGCAACTAACCATGAAAAACCGTCGGGGCTTCACCCTGATCGAAGTGCTCATCGCGATGATCATCCTGACGATCATCTCGGTGGGCCTGGCCAAGTTCGTGGCCACGTTCCTCCATACCGTGGGCACCACGACCACCAAGACGGTGGCGACGGCGGTGGCCCAGGAGTACGTGGAGACCATCCGCGCCGATGCGTCCTACACCACACTGGTGGCGACGTATAACGGCAATAACGTCACCGGGTTCCCGGGGTATCCCTCGATGAACCGGCTCACCCGGGTGGTGCGGACCACCGGGAACGCCCCCACGCGAGACTACACCACAATCACCGTCACGGTTTCGGAGCCAACGATGGGCACACCTATCAACGTCACGATCGTGGTCGCGGCACCATGACGACGATCCCCTCGCGGCGCCGCGCCGGATTCACCCTCATCGAGCTGCTCATCGCCATGGTGGTGCTGAGCCTGGTGATGGCCTCGGCGCTCAGCGTCTTCCGGTCCCAGAGCAAGAACTTCCGGGTCGGCGGTACCAAGATGGAGCTGACCCAGAACATCCGCTA
Source organism: Gemmatimonadota bacterium (assembly GCA_040008015.1). Taxonomy (GTDB): domain Bacteria; phylum Gemmatimonadota; class Gemmatimonadetes; order Gemmatimonadales; family GWC2-71-9; genus DASYPP01. Next base: position 4,479 of record JBDTTZ010000211.1, on the reverse strand, counting down.
CGCGGTCAGCACCGTGGACCGCCTGCTCCGCACCACCGGGGCCGGCACCGCGCCGAACCAGCCGATGTTCGCCTACGGCTCCAACGACGCCCTGGTCTTCAACACCAACTTTTCGACCGATCTGGCGGACGGCAACGCGGTGTATGTCAATCCCAGCCTGCCGGCCGGCGCCATCAACAGCATGACGACCGGGCTCACCATGACGATCCCGGGCACCGCCATCGTGTACCCCGGCGCCAACTATTTCTGGGGCGCGGCGACGCCGAGCCGGGCGGAAACCATGTCGATCTATTTCCGGCCCGACTCCTCTACGCCGGATCCCCTGGACTTCGTGCTGCTCCAGCGGGTGAACGCGATGCCGTCGGAAGAGATTGCCCGGAACATCCGGGCCTATCCCGGGCGGCCGTTCTTCGAATACTGGTACGACAGCACCAATGTCGCGGGCCAGATCTTCTCCCGCCAACTGGCGGCGGCCCGGATCCCGGTACGGCACGCCTCGAATTTCCACGGGGACGTGTTTGACATCGGCGCCTCGGCCCTGGCCGACAGCATCCGGATGATCCGTATCAACCTGGTGGTGACCAACGGCCTGCTGACGGCGGACTCATCCAGCCGCCGGCTTTCCAGCATGACCCGGATTCCCAACAACGGCCTCGTGCAGCTCAAGACCTGCGGCGACATCCCGATCCTGACCAGCGGGCTGGTCGCGGTGCCCAATCTCCCGACCTTCCCGCCGCTGGTGACCCTGACTTGGAATCCCTCGGTGGACGAGGCTTCCGGCGAGCGCGACGTCTCGCAGTACAACGTGTACTCCCGAGTCCAGGCCACTCCACCGTGGCAGCCCTTCGCCACCGTCGCGGCCGGTCAGCCCAACTATATCCTGCCCAGCGCCAGCGGACTGGTCGTGGGAACGACGTATGAATTCGCCGTGGCCGCCCAGGACTGCTCGCCGGCTGAGTCGGCGCTCATCATCAGCAATCCAGCTTTCATCAGCCCATGATCACACTTCACCGTTCCTCATCGGAGCCACGTATGCTGACGGGCCGCACAAGCGACGAGCGCGGGGTTGCGCTCATCCTGACTCTCTTTCTGTCGATCGTCGTCGCCGGCATGGCCGTCGGCGTGATTCTGATGGCGAGCAACAGCAACCTGATCAGTAAATTCCACGCCAACGAGGCCATGATGGCCGCGGCGGCCGATGGTGGGCTGGAGAAGGGGCGGGACACGCTGAACGGGACCCCGACCATCGTCCCGGTGGGCCTCGGGTTCGTGACCCTGGAGCTGAACGCGGTGGTTCGTGACGCCAATGGCGTCGTCATCCCCGGCTTCACCCGCTCCCTGTACGCCGGCGAGAACGGCGACACGACCGGCCAGTTCGGCAACTTCGCCAGCGTGATCGCGGTCATCAGCAATACCCGCGGCGCGGTGGTGGTCCGCCGGATCCAGCTCAAGCAGGATTCGTTCTCCCGGTTTGCCCGGTTCTTCAATACCTGGGGCTGCTGCATGTGGGGCAACCAGGAAGTGGTGTTCGGCCCGGTGCACTCCAACCAGGGCATGGCGATCCAGAACCGGGGCGGGTTCCCGGGGGCTACCTTCTGGGGCCCGGTGACCACGGTGAACGCGATCGGCGGCCAGGCTCAGGCCAATTGGAACGGCGGAGTGCAGACCGGCGTGCCAGCCATTCCCTTCCCGAGCGTGGCCACGCTCGCCAATCTCCAGAACTTTGCGATCACCTCCGGCACGGTGGTGACCGGGTACGCCACGCTGGGCGACTCGGTGCCTGACACCCGGATCGAGTTCGTGCCGCTGGACCTGAACGGCGATGGCGATTTCCAGGATGCCGATGAAGGATTCATCCGGGTCTTCAAGGCCAGCGCCGGCGGTGTCCAGCAGGATAAGCGCGATTACATCAATGCCCGGCGCTGGGGGACTGCGGCTTCCCCGATGCGGAACGGGGTGGCTTGGCCGGCCGCCAGCACGCAGGCAACCGACATCAACCTGTATTCGCCTAATTGTGGCGGAAACCTGACGATCGGCGCGAACCCGCCTCGCTGGTTCCGGGCCGATTCCATTTACACGATGGGCACCGCGCTGGGCTGGATCGCCAACCAGATTCGAGACTCGGCACGGGTAGCCCTCACCGGGGCAAGCCGGCGTTGCTACCTGGGCGGGGATCCGGCGCTCTACAATGGGTCCGCTTCCTTTGAGGTGACCGGCAACGCCTACGGCACCTGGCTGCCCTGGGCGGGCTGGGGCGGCGCGCCGCCGGCCGCCATCACCAACCGGCTACTCGCGATGGGCGTCCCCGCGGGCCAGGTGGCCGCGGTGGGCAGCACCTTCTGGCCCATCACCCGCGCGATGAACCCGAACTTCAAGGGTATCATTTACGTCAACGGTAGCGTCGCGCTGAGCGGCCTGCTCCGCGGGCGAGTTACGGTCGCAACCACCGGCGACGTCACCCTGGCCGACGATATCACCTATACGGTGCCCCCAGGCACGACCTGCTGGGACATCCTCGGCGTCCTGACCCAGCGCGACGTCTACTACCAGAACAACAGCGTCAACGGGATCTTCAAGGCAACGAATCTCGCGGGCGTGAACGCCTGGAGAGTGCAGTGGGATGACTCACCCAACGAGACCTTCGACGGATTCTACCTCACCCTCGGCCTGATCAAGGGTGAGTACTACACGGCACCGGCCGAGCCGCTGATCGCGCCCGAGGCGTGCGCCGGCACCAGCCGAGGCTGCAAGATCATCGTCGGCGGCACCATCCAGCAGGGTATCTCGGCCACCTACAGCGGCCAGACCGGGTGGGCCGAGGCGGATACCTACGACGGATGCGGCATTACCAACCCGCCGCCGTACTACCCGACCACGGGCCGGTTCACCAAGAACCGGTACTATGAGATGGACCCGGTCGGCTTCAATGTGGCCGCCTGGTTTGCAGCCAACCAATAGACCGATGTGACAAGTGACAAGTAACAGGGACTGGCTGCGGAGATCGCGACCAGTCCCTTTTACTTGTCACCTGTCACCTGTCACCTGTCACTTATCACTCGTCAGACTTCGATTATCTGGTCCCGTCGCGTCCCCACGCTCACATAACGAATCGGCGCGCCTGAGAGGTCCTGCAGCCGGTCGAGGTAGGCCCGGGCTTCGGGCGGGAGGTCTGCCAGCTTGCGGGCGGCGCCCGTCGGTCGGCGCCAGCCGGGCAGGATCTCGTACTGCGGCGTCACCTGTTCCAGCCGGCTCACGTCGGCCGGCATCTCCTCGCAGCTCTCCTTGCCAATCCGGTACTCGGTGCCGACCGGGATCTCGCCGAAGCCATCCAGCACGTCGAGCTTGGTCACCGCGAGGCCGGTGAGCCCGTTCACCCGAACCGCGTAGCGCACCACGGTGGCATCGAACCAGCCGCAGCGCCGGGGCCGGCCGGTCACCGCGCCGAACTCGGCGCCGACCTTGCGCAGCTCCTCGCCAGAGGCATCCAGGGACTCGGTGGGCAGCGGACCGTTGCCGACCCTCGTGGTGTACGCCTTGACCACGCCGAGGACCCCGTCGATCGCGGTGGGCCCGATCCCGGCGCCCACCGAGGCGCCGCCGGCGGTGGTATTGGAGGAGGTGACGAAGGGATAGGTACCGTGGTCCACGTCGAGCTGGGCGCCCTGGGCGCCCTCCAGCAGGACCCGTTTGCCGTCCCGGAGCGACTTATACACCAGGCACCCGGCATCGGTCGCCAGGGGCAGCAGCCGCGGCGCCATGCGCTCCAGCAGGGCGGCATGCTCGTCCAGGGAGGCGCGCTGCTCGGTGCCCAGCAGGCCCAGGATCTTGTTGGCCCGCTCCACCCGGTCCCGGAGCAGGTCGGTAATGCCAGCCGCATTACGCAGGTCGGCCACCCGGACGCCTCGCCGCCCGTACTTGTCTTCATAGGCCGGACCAATGCCGCGCCCCGTGGTGCCGATCTTCTGGCTCTTCTCGCTGGCCGCATCCAGCAGCTTGTGGTAGGGCAGCACCAGGTGGGCGCGCTCGGAGACCAGGATGCGGCCGGCGGTGTCGATGCCCCGCCGGGCCAGCTCGTCCAGCTCGGTGAAGAAGGTCTCCGGATCGAGAACAACGCCGTTGCCCACCAGGCAGGTCACTCGCTGGTGGAGAATGCCGGACGGGATCTGCTGGAGAATGAACTGGGTTTCTCCGATCACGACCGTGTGGCCGGCGTTCGCGCCGCCCTGGTACCGCACGACCAGGTCGGCCCGCTCGGAGAGCACGTCGACCAGCTTGCCTTTCCCTTCGTCCCCCCACTGGGCACCCACCACCACCACGCAATGGGTCTTGGGATCAAACATGCGGCCTCGTCTGTGAGCATCGCACCGGGTCAAACAAAAAGCCCCCGGTGGGGGCTGAATCCTCGGACAAGTTTAGTAAACCGCTGGCATTTCGTCAAATCGCGGGGGAACAGATCCACCACGGAGTCACGAAGGACAC